>DLYJ01000083.1:9025-12293 GCA_003447785.1 Treponema sp. | reverse complement strand
TAGCTCAGTTCCCGGATAATGTCGTTTGCAACTGCAATGCGTTTTTTACCGGTGTCCATCGCAGTTTTTTCAAGATAACGGTGGGCATCAGCTTCGCTCATACTTTTCTTTTCAATCAGTAAAAGTTTTGCACGGTTAACAAGACGGATTTCTTCCATCTTTTCCTTGAGCTTTGTTGCCTTGGAAGACAAAACCTGAACCTTATACTGAACTGCAATTGCGATTTTAATTATATTGTAAAAATAAAACTGGTCGAAAGGTGTAGAAACCGTGAGAATTCCATAGGGCTCAATCTTGTAACTTATCTGGTCAAAATGCTGGGCAGGAGCCATAAGCAGAATTGTTGAAGGGCTGTCCGCGATATCCAGTGCAAAATCTGTTCCCTGGCCGTCGGCAAAATCAACTATTATGATGTTGAAAGTCCGTTCTGCCGAAAGCCGGCGGGCCTCGTTAAAATCCGAAGACAGTTTTACATCAAAGACCGGCGGAATCAGCATTGCGCCTATCATTGAGGAAATCTTACTGTCTGGTGTTACAACAAGAACACTATGGGTATCATCAGTCATTCAATAACTATCCGATTATGTTTTTTACAAACGAACTCTGTTCAGCGGCTTTTCTTGCTTCTGAGAGACATGAAGGAATTCTCTGCAGTTTTGATTTTCTGGCAGTTTCACTGTCAAAAAGATTTAATGTCACAGGTTCAGGTGGAACAAGATTGTTTTTAATTCCATCGATTGCTGCGTAAATCAGGAAAGTGAATGCAAGATATGGATTACATGATGGGTCCGGCGAGCGGATTTCGATACGGGTTTCGCCCTTGCTGGCAGGAACTCTTATAACAGCCGAGCGGTTTTCGTTGCCCCAGCAGATATACTTTGGCGCATGGTTTGAAACTAAGCGTTCGTATGAATTGTCTGTGGGGTTAAGGAAGTAAGTTATTTCTCCCAGGTTCTTTAAAACTCCGGCAAGAATATTTTTGTGTTTTGTAGTGTCATCGCAGGAAATATTGATGTGCATTCCGCAGCCGCTTTCCCGGGGGAGAGGCTTTGGAGAAAAGTCTGCGTACAAACCGTTTGCTGCAGCCTTTGTGCGTACAATCCATTTAAAAGTTGCGGCGTTGTCTGCGGCAGTAACCGGGTCGGAGTAACGGAAGTCTACTTCGTTCTGTCCCGGTCCGTCTTCGTGGTGGCTCGACTCCGGTGTGATCCCCATCTGCTCAAGAGTAAAACAGATGTCGCGGCGGATATTTTCTCCCTTGTCGTCCGGGGCAATGTCCATGTAGCCTGCGTTATCAAATGGAATTGTTGTAGGCTCTCCGTTCTGGTCGAGCTTAAAGAGGTAGAATTCAAATTCAGTGCCGAATTCAAGTTGAATACCGCATTCGTCCTTGAGTTTTTTTACGGCATTTTTAAGAAGTGTGCGGCAGTCTTTTTTGTAAGGAGTTCCGTCGGGATGCTTTATAGTACAGAACATACGGATGACTTTGCCTGCACTCGGTCTCCACGGGAGAACGGATAGTGTGGAAGCTTCCGGAAAAAGAAACAGGTCACTTTTGTTTGCTTCTTCAAAACCCTTTATGGCCGAAGCGTCAAAAGAAATTCCGTCGGCAAATGCCCGTGGAAGTTCGCTGGCCATGATAGTGGCGTTCTTTTGTTTGCCGTCAAGGTCAAAGTAAGCAAGACGGACAAATTTTACGTCCTCTTCATTAACGTAGTCCAAAACTTCTTCTTCTGTGTACATATTAAAAACCTCTTCCATACATATTAAACGCTGGCACGGACAAATTCAACAAAAAGCGGACCGGGATTGTTGGGCCTGCTTGTAAATTCCGGATGGAACTGAACTCCCACAAAGAATTTGTGTTCACTTTCCGGCAGTTCAACAGTCTCGACAATTGCGTTGTCAGGACTTGTTCCGCTGATAATCAGGCCGGCGCTTTCCATTTTCTGCCGGTAGTCATTGTTGAATTCGTAGCGGTGTCTGTGACGCTCCTCTATTATTGAATTTTTATCGCTGCAGCCGTAAGCGCGGTACATAATTGAATCTGGTTTTACTTTGCACGGATATTTTCCCAGTCGCATTGTGCCTCCCACACTTACACCTTTCTGATTTTCCATCAAATCGATTACAGGGTCAGGGCAGTCCTGGAAAAATTCCCTTGAATTGGCTTCCTTCAATTTAAGAACATCCCGGGCAAATTCAATTACGCAGATCTGCATTCCGAGGCAGATTCCAAGGTATGGAATATTGTTTGTGCGTGCGTAACGTGCCGCGCAAATCATGCCTTCGATTCCGCGGAACCCGAATCCTCCCGGAACGATGATTCCCGAGCAGTCTGCGAAGAGTTTTGGTGCCGTATTGTCGTTCAGTTTGTCAGAATCAATCCACTTGATTTTGAGATTTTTTCCTGCGACAAAACTTGCGTGATTCAGGCTTTCTACGATACTCAGATATGAGTCGTGGAGTTTTACATATTTTCCCACCAGGGCAATCTGGATCTGACCTTCCCGCTCGTGAATGCTTTGGCACATTTTTTCCCATTCAGTTAAATCGCATTTTGTTTCCGGCAAATCAAGGAGACGGCATACAACTCCGTCCATGTTCTGTTCATGAAGCATCAGTGGAACTTCATACAGACTTGGCAGAGTTGTGTTTGAAATTACGCAGTCTTCGCTTACGTTGCAGAAAAGGGAAATTTTCTGGCGGATTTCTTCGGGAACTTCTTTGTCACTTCGGGTTACGATGATATCAGGGTGGATTCCGACGGCCATCAATTCCTGAACTGAGTGCTGTGTCGGTTTTGATTTGAATTCATCAGAGCCGGAAATATAAGGAACCAGACAAACATGAATAAAAAGGCAGTTTTTTCGGCCGACTTCAAAAGAAAGCTGACGGATTGCTTCGAGGAATGGCTGGCTTTCGATATCACCGATTGTACCGCCGATTTCTACGATGCTTACGTCACAACCTGTTACTTCTGCATTTTTTAGGATAAAATCCTTGATTTCGTTTGTAACGTGGGGAATAATCTGTACGGTCTGACCGAGATACTCGCCGTTGCGTTCCTTGTTCAATACGTTCCAGTAAACGCGTCCGCTTGTAAGGTTTGAATACTTATTGAGGTCTTCGTCGATAAAGCGTTCATAGTGTCCCAGGTCCAGGTCAGTTTCGGCCCCGTCCTGAGTAACAAAAACTTCTCCGTGCTGGAAAGGGCTCATGGTACCCGGATCGATATTCATGTAGGGATCGAGTTTTTGAGAAGCGA
>DLYJ01000083.1:0-8921 GCA_003447785.1 Treponema sp. | reverse complement strand
GAAACAACACCACCGGTTACAAAAATAAATTTAGCCATACCTGTTCTCCAAGATTTAAAACAAAAAAAGAGGTCGTAGACAATGTCCCCGACCTTTTGGGTTAGGAAATTATCTACGACCTCTTTGCCGTATAAAATTTATCCTAGCGGATTTTAGTTTTTATAGCAAGTTGTTTTTGTCTTTTTTTGTTTTACAGCGTCCAGATTATACCGACTGTCGGTTGAATTCTGTAGGCGCCCAGAGTTCCATAGTTCTCTGATTTTTTGTCAGTTTTGTAGTTATATTCATATTTTGCACGGTAATCGTAATCTCCGTTGAGGAAGGCGCGGCATTCAACACCGGCATAAAAACCGATAACCGGAGTCATACTGAATCTTGCCAGAAAGTCAAAACCTGCGTTCAGGTTAAAGAGATCGAGGGTCTGTGTTACAGAAGCGTCTGAGTAGCCGTTGTAAGTAATTCCGTCAGTATCTTCTTCAAATTCAATTATGTCCAGGCCAAACATAAATGTAAATGAAAGCATCAGTTTTTCCGAGACCTGTGCAGAGTAACCGGTTCCGACAGCGAGGTTTCCGTACACACCGAGATTTGAGGAGTCCGGATTGAATTTAACCTGATCGCTTATGGCAACACCGAATGAGCCATCGGCCTTGAGTGTAAAGCCGCTTTCGTGAATTCCAAGATAGCCTGCCTGCAAGCCGTATCCGATGGAAGAAATGTCTTCTATGCCAGATTTTTGGATATCGGTTTTCTGGGTATTAAACATAATTCCGGTAATGAGATTGCTTTCCCATGGAGAAGCAAAAAGAGAAGCACCAGTAAAAATAAGTGCGAAGAGCAACAAATTTTTTTTCATAATAAGGGAAATCCTCCTGATTGATATTACCTTAATTATGACACATATTTTTTTGGAATACAAATTCAAAACCTTGTTGACAAAAAATATTATCTTGCGGTATAAAAAATCTAACGACAAAGAGGTCGTAGATAATTTTCTTAACAAAACGGTTAAGGATGTTGTCTACGACCTCTTTTTTTTGCTTGCCGGAGGTTATTATGTGTGGATTTGTTGGGGCTTTTGATTTAAAAACTCAGGACCAGCCTGTAGATCAGGTTCTTAAAGAAGCTTTGAGAGCCCAGGTTCTGGAAATGAGCAGAAAAATTCGTCATCGTGGTCCGGACTGGAGCGGCGTTTATACAGGAGATAATGCGATTCTGAGCCATGAACGCCTTGCAATCGTTGACCCGCTTTCAGGAAAACAGCCTCTGGTAAGCGATGACAATTCAATAATCCTCGCAGTAAACGGTGAAATTTATAACCATCAGGAAATCAGAAAGGCTTTTGAAGGCAAATATTCCTTTAAAACCCAGTCTGATTGCGAAGTAATTCTTCCGTTGTACAAAAAATATGTTGAATCCAGCGACTTTACCGCAATGATGGAAGAACTTTCCGGAATTTTTGCCTTTGCCTTGTATGACAGCAGCCGGGACTGCTACATGATTGGCCGCGATGAAATTGGTGTAATTCCATTGTATCAGGGCTGGGACAAGGCAGGACGCTATTATGTTGCAAGTGAATTAAAATCTCTAGAAGGCGTCTGCCAGACTATCGAAGAATTTCCTAACGGCTGTTATTTGTACAGTGGTCATGTCATTCCCGTGCTTGACACGGGAATCTCGGACAAAGATTGTCGGGTCAAGCCCGACAATGACACGAAGGGTGACATAAAACCAATCCGCTGGTACAAACGGGACTGGGAAAGTTATGAAAATGTAAAAAACAATCCTAAGGCTACTGATGAACAGGGCGAGGTTATCAACCCGTCAATAATTCAAAAACTTAAGGACGGTCTGGAAACTGCAGTTAAACAGCAGCTTATGAGTGACGTTCCCTACGGTGTTTTGCTTTCGGGCGGTCTGGACAGTTCGATTATTGCAGCGGTAACACAGAAGTTCAGCAAAAAGCGTGTTGAGTCGGGCGATAAGGCAGAAGCATGGTGGCCGCAGCTCCACAGCTTTGCCGTAGGTCTTGAAGGTTCGCCTGACCTTGAAGCGGCAAGAAAGGCTGCCGAATACATCGGAACAATTCATCACGAAGTTCATTTTACGATTCAAGAAGCCCTGGATGCCCTTGAAGATGTAATTTACCACATAGAAACTTATGACATTACAACTGTCCGTGCTTCAACTCCTATGTACCTTCTGGCCCGCGTAATCAAATCCATGGGAATCAAAATGGTGCTTTCAGGCGAAGGAAGTGACGAACTTTTCGGCGGATACCTGTACTTCCATAAGGCTCCGGATGCTAAGGAATTCCATGAAGAACTTGTACGCAAAATGAGTAAACTTCACCTTTATGACTGCCTCCGGGCAAACAAATCTTTGAGCGCATGGGGCGTTGAAGGCCGTGTTCCGTTCCTGGACAAGGAATTTATCGATATTGCCATGAGACTGAACCCGTCTGACAAAATGAACATCAAACTTCCCAGCGGAAAGCAACGTATGGAAAAATGGATTTTGCGAAAGGCTTTTGAAGACTACCTCCCAAAAGAAATCTGCTGGAGACAGAAAGAGCAGTTTAGTGATGGTGTCGGTTACAGCTGGATAGATACACTTAAAAAAATGACTGAAGAAAAAGTTAGTGACGCTGAGTTTGCACGCCGGGAAAACCGCTTTCCTGTTAACCCGCCAAAAACAAAGGAAGAATATTATTACCGCGAGATTTACAGCAGACTGTTCCCAAGTGACAGCGCGGCAAAAGTCGTTCCCCATGAAGCGGGCGTTGCATGTTCAACTGCAAAGGCCCTTGAGTGGGATGCTGCATGGAAAAACATGGACGAACCATCTGGAAGAGCTATTGGCGGAGTTCATTTGGAGGCGTACAAATAATGACACTTTACGATACTTCATTTGAACACGACAACTGCGGTATCGGCGCAGTTGTGAGCATCGATGGAATTCAAAGCAATACGGTAGTAAACAATGCGCTTTCTATTGTAGAAAAACTTGAACACAGAGCGGGCAAGGACGCAGAAGGAAAAACCGGAGACGGCGTTGGTATTCTGCTCCAGATCTGCCACTCGTATTTTGCAAAAAAATGTGCAAAACTCGTCGGCTCCCTCAACGCAGGCGAATACGCTGTGGGAATGTTTTTTTTGCCGCGGTCAGGAAGTGCCGTTAGTGGGGCTTTAGAAAAATCCCGTTTTGAAGAAGTCTGCGCCAGGCATGAACTTACAGTCCTTGGCTGGAGAACTGTTCCTGTAAAAAAAGAGGTTCTCGGCAAAAAGGCCCGGGACTGCATGCCGGTAATCGAACAGGTTTTTATCGCAAAACCGGGTTTCGTAAAAGCCGGCCTTGAATTTGACCAGGTTCTGTACAGAGCCCGCCGAGATTTTGAAAAAGCCGGTGCAGGTTCTGGAACCTACATATGTTCACTTTCTAGTAGAACTATCGTTTACAAGGGTATGTTCCTCGTAGACCAGCTTCGCACATTCTATGAAGATTTGAATTCAAATGAATATGAATCGGCACTTGGTATCGTACACTCGAGATTCAGTACAAACACAAATCCCAGCTGGCAGCGTGCCCATCCCAACCGTCTCATTGCGCACAATGGCGAAATCAATACTATCCGCGGAAACGTAGACAGAATGATTGCCCGCCGGGGAGAAATTGACACAACCGGAAGTGACTCCGCAATGCTGGACAATACCCTGGAGTATTTTTTAATGAACGGAATGCCGCTTCCCCTTGCAGTTCTTGTTTGTATTCCCCAGAGCTGGAAGCACGACAACACAATAAGCCAGAAGACAAAGGATTTTTATCACTACTGGGCAACCATGATGGAAGCCTGGGATGGACCTGCCGCAATTCTGTTCAGTGACGGTGACATTCTCGGCGCAACTCTGGACAGAAACGGTCTGCGCCCGAGCCGCTACTACATTACAAAGGATAATATGCTTATTCTTTCCAGCGAAGTCGGCGTTCTGGACATTGACGAAAAGAACATTGTCACAAAAAGCCGCCTGATGCCGGGCAAAATGCTTCTGGTAGACACAAAGCAGAAAAGACTTATTACAAACGAAGAAATCAAGGATTATTATGCAGGCGAGCATCCTTACGGAGAATGGTTGAATCAGAACCTTCTTTCCCTTGCAGATGTAAAAATTCCTAATCACAAAATTCCTGTAAGCACCCAAGAAGAACGGGATAAACTTTACAAGGCATTCGGCTGGTGTCTTGAAGACGTAAATGACATGGTTCTGCCGATGGCAAAAAACGGCGTTGAACCGACCAGTGCGATGGGCGTTGATACTCCCCTCGCCGTAATGAGCGAAAAACATCCGCCGCTTTACAGTTACTTTAAGCAGCTTTTTGCACAGGTAACAAATCCTCCAATCGACAGCCTCCGGGAAAAAATCGTTACCGACACAACAGTTTATCTTGGAAAGGACGGTGACCTTTTAAATCCAAAGGAAACAAACTGTCAGGTTCTTGAAATTCATAACCCGGTTTTGACCGGAACTGATTTGTTAAAGATTTCAGCAATTGATAAGCCTGGTCTTCGTGTAAAGAAGGTTTCTCTTCTGATTGAATCGGATGAACTCCGCGCAGATGGAAATTCAACCGTGAAAGAGGACTTTCTGGAAAAGGCTGTTGACCGTGTTTTTGCAGACATCGATAAAGCCTACGAAGAAGGTTACCACATAATTATTCTGTCGGATCGCGGAGTTGATAAGGACCATCTTGCAATTCCATCGTTACTGGCAGTAAGCGCAGTTGAACAGTATTTAATCCGCACTCACCGCAGAACGGAGGTTTCTGTAATCCTTGAAAGCGGTGAAGTCAGGGACGTTCATCAGGTAGCAATGTGTCTCGGCTACGGTGCCCGTGCCGTAAACCCGTATCTTGCCCACGAATGCATCGCCGAATTAATCGACAAAAAACTTCTGGACAAGGATTACCACACGGCAATCGACGATTACAACCGCGCAATCATGAACGGTATCGTAAAAATTGCGGCCAAAATGGGAATCAGTACACTTCAGTCATATCAGAGTGCCCAGATTTTTGAAGCCCTTGGTATCAACAGGGAAGTTACAGACAAGTATTTTACAAACACAGTCAGCCGCATTGGTGGTATCGGCCTCAAAGAAATCCAGGAAGACATTTTGTATCACCATGAAGATGCTTATGGAAATTCTGAGAAAAAACTGACCGGTGCGATTAAACTTGCGCCCCTCGGTGAGCATAAATTCAAGAATTTTGAAGGCTGCGAAGATCACCTGATTACTCCACAGTTGATTCAGCTTTTGCAGGACTCTACAAAAGAAGGTGACTGGGACAAGTTTAAGCAGTATACGGCAATGGTGGATGATACAAAGCATCCTCATACTTTGCGTGCACTTTTTGAATTCAACTTTGACAAGGCAAAGCAAATTCCACTTGATGAAGTAGAAAGCGTAGACGACATCGTCAAATATTTTAAGACCGGGGCTATGAGTTACGGTTCAATTTCGGAAGAAGCCCACAAGTGTCTTGCCATCGCAATGAACCGTCTTGGGGGAAAGTCTAATTCAGGCGAAGGCGGCGAGGCAGAAGACCGTCTTGGAACAGAATCAAATTCGGCAATCAAGCAGGTTGCCTCGGGACGCTTTGGCGTAACGGAAGAGTACCTTTTGAGCGCAAAGGAAATTCAAATCAAACTTGCTCAGGGCGCAAAACCTGGTGAAGGCGGACATCTTCCGGGCAAAAAAGTTTACCCTTGGATTGCAAAAACACGATATTCCACACCGGGTGTAAGTCTGATTTCTCCGCCGCCACACCACGATATTTATTCAATTGAAGACCTTGCCCAGTTGATTTTTGACTTAAAGCATGCAAACCAAAAGGCAAAAATAAGCTGCAAACTTGTAAGTGAAAGCGGGGTAGGTACAATTGCGGCCGGTGTTGCAAAAGCCGGAGCCGAACTGATTTTAATCAGCGGACACGACGGCGGAACCGGTGCCGCCCCATTGAGTTCAATTCATCACGCGGGCTTACCGTGGGAGCTGGGGCTTGCTGAGACACACCAGACTCTGATTCAAAACGGGCTGCGCTCAAAAGTCCGCCTGGAAACAGACGGAAAACTGATGAGCGGCCGTGACGTAGTAATTGCCTGCCTTCTCGGCGCCCAGGAATTTGGATTTGCGACGGCACCACTCATCGTAATCGGCTGCCGTATGCTTCGTGTCTGCAATCTGGACACCTGTCCATTCGGAGTTGCAACACAGAATACTGAAAACCGCAAAAAATTTCCGGGAAAGCCCGAATACGTGGAAAACTTTATGCGTTTTATCGCTCAGGAAACCCGCGAACTTATGGCAAAACTTGGAATGCATTCAATTCAGGAGATGTGCGGCCGCACGGATCTGCTCAAATTTAAGAATGAACAGGGATTCAGCCGTGCAGGACTTCTGGACGTTTCGCGGATTATCGTTCCTGTCAGTGAAGAATGGAAAACTCAAAACACGGCTCAGGCAATTCAACCGGAATGCAGCAAAACGGAAAAGTCTCTTGATGAAATTTCCCTACTTTCTCCGGGCGCACGAAATGACACGGGCGGAACATATTCAGTTAATTGTGAGGATCGCGCAGTTGGAACTGTGTTCGGTTCAAAAATTCAGGAAAAATTCGGTTCAAAACTGGAAGACGATGCCTACGTGTTGAATTTTACAGGCGGCGCAGGTCAGAGTTTTGGTGCCTTTATTCCAAAGGGACTTACCCTGAGATTGAACGGAGACGCAAACGACGCTGTGGGAAAGGGCCTGAGCGGTGGAAAAATCGTAATCAAGCCGTCTGCTGACTTTGAAGGCGTTGCCGAGCAGAACATAATTGTCGGAAACGTGGCTTTCTTTGGAGCCACAAGCGGTTCCGGCTTTATCAGCGGAATTGCAGGCGAGCGATTTGGAGTTCGAAATTCCGGGGCAACAATCGTTACAGAAGGTTGCGGCGACCATGGACTTGAATACATGACAGGCGGTTTTGCCGTAATTCTCGGAAAAACCGGTAAAAATCTCTGCGCAGGTATGAGCGGCGGAGTTGCCTACGTGCTTGATGAGGACCACGATTTGTACACAAGACTGAATACGGATCTTGTTACAATGTACAAACTCGATGACAAAACAACTGCCCTCAAATCTGACGGAAGGGTCGAAAATCCTGATGTTCAGAAACTGCACGAACTCATAGAAAACCATGCAAGGGAAACCGGTTCCATCAAGGCAAAGAAAATTCTTTCTGACTGGCCGAATTACATCGGTAAGTTTAAAAAAGTAATTCCTGATGATTATCTTAGTGTTTTAACTCGAGGCTAAAATGGGTTTACATGACGAATGTGGCGTTTTTGGAGTCTGGGGCTCGGAAGATGCGGCCCGGCTCTGTTATTATGGTCTGGTAAGTTTGCAGCACCGCGGTCAGGAAAGCGCCGGAATTGCGGTTTCTGACGGTACTCAGATTACCCTCAAAAAAAATATGGGCCTTGTTCAGGATGTGTTTAAAAAGGACGATCTGGCACAACTTGAAGGCTCTGTTGCTGTGGCACATGTCAGGTACGCAACCGCAGGCGGCCGCGGAATCGAAAACGCACAGCCCTTCCTTGCATCGTTTAAGCTGGGTTCGGTGGCCCTTGCTCATAACGGTCAGCTTGTAAACTACGAACCTTTGCGCGGCCTGCTGGAAGACTCGGGCTACACTTTTAATTCAACAAGTGACACGGAAGTAATTTTAAAACTTATTGCCCGCTCGTATAAGGACGGGATGGAAAAAGCGCTTTTAAATACGATTGAACTGATAAAGGGCTCCTACGCACTTTGTATCATTACTCAGGACACACTGATTGGAGTCCGGGACCCGAACGGAATCCGTCCTCTTTGTCTTGGAAAAGTTGGTGACGGTTATATTCTTGCAAGCGAAAGCTGTGCAATCGACGCCTGCAACGGTCAGTTTATACGCGATATTGCACCGGGCGAAATCGTTGTAATCAACAAAGACGGAATCAAATCATTTCACAGAGAAGACCAGATTCAAAAGCAGACCTGTATATTTGAATATGTATATTTTGCCCGTCCGGACTCCGTAATTGACGGAATCAGTGTCCAGGAGGCACGCTATCATCTTGGCGAAGAACTTGCCAGGGAAAGTTCTGTGGATGCGGATGTTGTTATCGGCGTGCCGGACAGCGGAATCGGAGCGGCAATGGGTTATGCCCGCGCCTCCGGACTTCCATACGTGATGGGAATTATCAAAAATAAATACATCGGACGCACCTTTATCGCACCTACTCAGGCAGAACGGGAGGCAATGGTTTTTGTAAAACTGAATGCTATTGCCAGTGACTTAAAGGACAAGAGGGTTGTAGTAATTGACGACTCCATAGTCCGCGGAACTACAAGCCGCCGTCTTGTTCAGATTTTGCGCAGGGCCGGGGCAAGGGAAGTTCACTTCAGGGTTTCTTCGAGTCAGGTAAAGTTTCCGTGCCATCTGGGAATCGACACCCCGTCTAAGAACGAACTCATCTCTTCGGCTCACGAAGTGGAAGAAATCTGCCAGGAAATCGGGGCAGATTCCCTTGCGTTTATCAGCCTTGAAGGAATGATGCGCGCCCTCGGCGGCACGGACTTTTGCCGCGGTTGTTTTTGCGGCAAATATCCGGTCTAAAAAATCTTTTTAATGTCTACCAGTTCGTAATTCTCCTGACTGTAATCGCTCTCCAGACAATCTGCGAGGGCGTTTGCGGTGTCGATTGCGGTAAGGCATTCAATGTCCTTTTCTACCGCATGCCGTCGGAATTTTACGCTTTCTGCGTCAGGGTTTCGTCCCTTGGCAGAAGTTGAAAGAACGTAGGAAATTTTGCCGCTTTCCAGCAGTGTCATTACGTTGTC
>DLYJ01000042.1 GCA_003447785.1 Treponema sp. | reverse complement strand
TCTGTTGCGGCAAGTACATAGAGTACAGGGCGCAGTGCAGAAATTTTATATCCTGTATTTTTAATGTAACCGGCTGCCTGTGACAGACCTTCTGAAGAAACTTCCGAGCCAAATGGTTCAATTGTTACATCAGTGCCCGATTCATTCCACATGTAGTTACGCTTTGTGCGGATTGAAACGTGGGCTGCGGCAAGGTTACGGCACCAGTCCAGTGTGAAGGAAAGGTTTTCTTTCTGGTCCAGAACGCCGTTCAGGCCCAGCGGGTCGTATTCAACTGTTTTGACGAGGAGGGGTTTTAAATAAAGTTTGCTGCCTGTCAGCGGTTCAACAAGCCCGTCCACAATCCACTTTAAAAAACCGCACTGGTCTACAAGAACCATGTCGGAAAAATCGATATTCGATTCAATTTTACGTCTGGAACCGTCGCTGATATAAACCAGATGTCCGTTTTCATCGTAACAGGTGTCGTCCATATAGGCGATGCGTCCGAGATTTTTCCTGATTACGCCGATCATCTGAAGCTTTGACTGGTACTGCCCTTTCTGTGTGTTGGCGTACTGCCACGGAAGGGATTTTTCTGTCAACGAAATTATGTCCTGAAATGAGGCGGTGTAAAGGTTTTCAAAGGGAACTCCCACCGGAACCCCACGGGCCGCGTAGAGACCGTCGATTATAAAGTCTGCGAGAGTTTTGTTATTTTGTGGTGATAATTGAATATATACGCTTGAATCAGCAGTAAAGTAAACTTTAATCTGCTCAGGTTTGCCTGTCAGGGCGTTTCTTACCAGAAGCCAGGCGCCTGCAGCATCTCCCGGATAATCATCAACGGTGCGCTGCTGGATTCCATTTTCTGTATAAAAGTCTACGTCGAGTTTCATCTGGGGAGCAATAACGACAGCAAAAGAATTCCCTGCTTCTTCAAGCCGAATCTGAAACTCCTGTCCCACTGCATTTTTGCGTAATTCTGAACGCTTTTCGCGAAGATCCTTTACATCGTCGTAAAACCAGCTTTCTGCGCAGGAGCGGCGGATTTCGGCAGAGTCAGGGATTCCCATTCTGTTAAAATCAGCCGTCAGACTGCTTACTGCAAAAATAAAAACTGTACTCAACAATAAAACTTTTTTCATTATTACTCCCTGCTACCGGCGCGGCAGTGAACTTTACGCAGATGCGCCCCGTTCACTGAACACTCTGTCAGACTGCAGTCTGTGCCGGAACGTTTGTCGGGTTAACAGGTTCCGGATCTATAAACTGGCTGCCTCCGCTGGCATATTGAATAATCGGCTCTACAGGACCTTTTTTTGTCCAGATTTTACCGTTATCCATTTCGTCCGGATTTTTGCCGACCGGAGCGTTACTCAGCAGAAGCTTTAAGCGGTTGAGCTGGTTAACTTCCGAAGCACCCGGGTCGTAGTCGATTGCACTGATATTTGACTGAGGGAATCTTCGGCGAAGTTCCTTAATCATACCCTTACCTGTAATATGGTTCGGCAGACAGGCAAACGGCTGTACACAGGCAATACTCGGTGCGCCTGAGTGGATAAGTTCAACCATTTCGGCAGTAAGGAACCATCCTTCTCCCGAAATATTTCCGGTCTGAATAATACCTTCGACGCTCTTCATCATATCCCAGATTGAAGTCGGCGGATCGAAGCGGCGGCTCTTTCTCAGCCGTTTTTTAATATAGTTACGGTAAAGTTCAAGTGCCCAGACGTAGAGTTTTGCGTCCTTAGCATATTTTTTATCAAATGCAAGTTCTTTGGCACGGAATACACCATCGGAAAGTGAGTAGAACAGGAAGTCCATCAGGTCCGGCATTACACATTCTGCACCTTCACGTTCGATAACATTTACCATGTCGTTGTTTGCAGTCGGGTGGAATTTTACGAGGATTTCACCCACAACACCAACCCTAGGCTTTTTAACCGGAAGAATCGGCAGTTTATCGAATTCACGGATGATGCCGCGGATAATTCTTCTGTATCCAAAAATTGACGGATGACGAATCAGTCTGCATGCCTTTTCGTTCCATTTCTCGTAAAGTGCGTTTGCACTTCCCGGAGTTGCCTCATACGGACGCACTCTGTAAAGCACGCGCATCAGAAGGTCGCCCAGGAAGGCTGCCATCATTGCGCGGTTTATGAGCGGCAGTGTCAGCTTGAATCCAGGGTTCTTTTCAAAGCCCTGTGCACTCAGAGAAATTACCGGAATATGGCCCCAGCCTGCGTCGTTCATGGCGCGGCGGATAAAGCCGATGTAGTTTGTGGCACGACAGCCGCCGCCGGTCTGTGAAATCAGGAGGGCTGTCTTGTTGATGTCGTATTTTCCGCTTTCCAGGGCGGCAACCATCTGTCCTACAACAAGGATTGAAGGATAGCAGGCATCGTTGTTTACATACTTGAGACCTGCATCAACAGCCTTCGGGTCAACGGCGTCAAGAACAACAAAGTTGTAACCTGAGCTCTGGAAGGCCTGCTGAATCAACCTGAAGTGAATAGGACTCATTTGAGGACAAAGAATTGTGTACTTGTCCTTCATTTCTTCTGTAAATACAACCCTCTGGTAAGCCGAGCTCTTGATTGTAACCTTTTTGTGGCTGCGCTGGCGTGCCTTAACGGCTGCGATAAGGGAGCGGATACGGATACGAACGGCACCCAGGTTGGAACCTTCGTCGATTTTAATAAGGGTGTACATGCGGCTCTTTGCCTTCATGATTTCGTCAACCTGATCGGCAGTTACGGCATCAAGACCGCAGCCAAATGATGTGAGCTGTACCAGTTCAAGGTTTGGCATACCGGCAACAAAGCTTGCGGCACGGTACAAACGGTTATGGTAAGTCCATTGGTCAATGATGCGCAACGGGCGTTCAACAGCACCCAGGTGAGCAACCGAGTCTTCGGTAAATACTGCAAGACCAAGACCGTGAATCATTTCCGGAATACCGTGGTTGATTTCAGGGTCAAGGTGATACGGGCGGCCTGCAAGAACGATACCGCTGCCACCGCTTACAACCAGCTGTTCCAGAGCTTCTTCAGCTGCTGCCTGTGTATCCAGCTTAAACTGTTCCTGCTCTTTCCAGCCGGCTTCTACAGCGGCATTTACCTGTTCCTGGGTAATTGAGAGGAAGTTCTTGTGAAGTTCTTCGTAGAGGCGTTCCTTTAAGCGCGGTTTGTCATAAATCGGAAGGAACGGATTCATAAACAGCAGGTCTTTTGCTTCGTTTACGCTGTCCAGGTTGTGCTTGAGAACTTCAGGATAACTTGTTACAACCGGGCAGTTGTAGTGGTTTCCGGCACCTGCATCTTCAATTTTTTCGTAAGGAATACAAGGATAGAAGATGAATTTGCAGCCCATCTTGAGTAAGGATTCAAGATGACCGTGGCTGATTTTTGCCGGGTAACAAACTGATTCAGATGGAATTGAATCAATACCCCGTTCGTAAACCATGCGGCTTGAACGTGGAGAAGTTTTTACCTGGAATCCGAGTTTTGTAAAAATTGTAAACCACAACGGGTAGTTTTCGTACATATTCAATACGCGCGGAATTCCCACAGAGCCCATGGGAGCATCTTCCGGCTTGAGCGGAACGTAATGATTGAACAGGCGTTTGTACTTCCAGTCAAAGAGGTTTGGAAGTTCAATCTGAGTTTCTTCAACTCCTGTGTTTGCCTTGTTGCTTCCGTCTACCTGTTTTGTATCCTTTAACTGATGTCGTTCAAGACCCTTTTCACAGCGGTTACCTGTGATAAACTGACGCTTCTGTCCGCCGGTTTCGAAGGTGTTGATTGTAAGGAGACAGTTGTTCTGACAGCCGCCGCAGCGTGTGAGTTCAAGTTCAACCTTGAATTTTTCCAGTTCTTCCAAGGTTGCGATGTTTGATACAATTTTTGGAGGAATCCATCCCTTTTCCTGACCAGGTTTTGGAGCAGTCAGATCGCACCACTGGTCGTAAGCAATAAGGGCAGAACCGTAAGCACCCATCAAACCTGCAACATCCGGACGGAATACATTTACACCGGCGATTTTTTCAAATGCCCGGAGAACTGCATCGTTGTAGAAGGTACCACCCTGAACAACAACCTTCGTTCCAATTTCCGAAGCGCGGCGGAGTTTGATTACCTTGAAGAGCGCGTTTTTAATTACCGAATATGAAAGTCCGGCAGAAATATCATCGATTGTAGCACCTTCTTTCTGGGCCTGTTTTACACGGCTGTTCATGAATACAGTACAGCGTGAACCCAGGTCAACCGGTTTTTTGGCAAGAAGGGCTTTTTGAGAGAATTCTTTTATGTCCAGGTTCATTGAATTTGCAAAGTTTGCAAGGAATGAACCACAACCTGCAGAGCAGGCTTCGTTCAGCTGGATGGAAGTAATCGCACCGTCTTTCATGCGCAGACACTTCATATCCTGACCACCAATGTCGAGAAGGAACTCAACCCCCGGAACAAAGAATTCTGCGGCGCGGTAGTGAGTGATTGTTTCTACTTCGCCGGCGTCTACACCGAGAGCCGCCTGGAAGAGGGCTTCACCGTAACCTGTAGAAACGGAACGTGCAATGTAGCAGTTTTTCGGAAGAATTTTATACAAATCTTTGAGGACGCGTACGGCAAGGTCAACCGGGTTACCGGCGTTAACGTCGTAGAAGTCCCAAAGAATTTCCCCCTGCTTGTTTACGAGAACAGCCTTTGTGGTTGTTGAACCCGCATCGAGACCGAGGAAGAGAGGTCCGCTTGCCTTTGACAGGTCTCCGCGTTTAGCCTTGTCCTGATTGTGGCGTTCGCGGAATGCATCCAGGTCAGCCTGGTCAACAAACAAAGGTTCAAGGCGCTGTACTTCTGAAAGTTCTGCACCTTCGAGGTTTTTGAGGCTGTCCCTGAACTGTGCGATTGTAGGGAAAACTTTTGGCGCTTCGCCTGCAACACAGCTGTATGTTTTTTCCGCAGAATAAGCAGAACCTGCGGCTACGAAAAGCTGGGAGTTTTCAGGAACGATGATTTCGTCGTCCTTGAGTTTAAGGGTTTCGATAAAGCGTACGCGAAGCTGGTCCAGAAAGTGCAGCGGTCCGCCGAGGAAGGCAACGTGACCGCGGATTGGTTTACCGCAGGCAAGGCCCGAAATTGTCTGGTTAACAACTGCCTGGAAAATAGAAGCGGCAATGTCTTCGCGGCGTGCACCTTCGTTAATCAGAGGTTGAACGTCAGTTTTTGCAAATACACCGCAGCGTGCGGCAATCGGATAAATCTGCTGGCAGCCTGCGGCGAGTTTGTTAAGGCCTGGAGCGTCAGTTTCAAGAAGAGCAGCCATCTGATCGATAAAGGCACCTGTACCGCCGGCACATGTACCGTTCATGCGCTGTTCAACGCCGCCTGTAAAATAAGTAATTTTGGCGTCTTCACCACCAAGTTCGATTACAACATCAGTCTGGGGAATGATTTTTTTAACGGCAGTAGTTGCCGCTACAACTTCCTGAATAAAAGGAATATTAAGCCACTGTGAAACAGACAGACCGCCGGAACCGGTAACCTTTGCAGATACGGTACGGGAACTTCCCTCCGGGAGCTGTTTTTCAATTTCGTTAAGGGCTTTAGTTACAACAGTTATAATTGTATTTCGGATATCAGCTCGGTGTCTCTGGTAATCGCCGTAAAGCATTTTATCATTCTCGTCGAGACAAACAACTTTTACTGTTGTTGAACCGACATCGATACCAATGCGAACGGGAGTTACAGCAGGAGTAAAGTGAATATCAGAAATTTCCATAGCAATACCTCATATGTTCCAATCAGGAACAGAATATTACTATTTTACCCTTTATATTTTTATAATTCAAGGGAACCTCTTTATTTTTTATTGTCTTTAGGTATTACTATATACACTTTCTGTCCGTTTTCTATTGAATCTGCTTTTTTTGAATCCAGAGGAACGGCATAATAAAATGAGCCTTCCTTTACAAGAGTTGCTTCACAGATTACCTTGCGGCCTTCCCGTATCTGACCCGGAAGACTTGTCTGTTCTCCAAAGGCAGCTTTTCCGGCTGATGTCATGTACAGGGAAATTTTGCGGCGGTTTGCCGCAGAAATTACTGCTCCCTGGGAAGGATTTGCTTTATCTTCGTTACAGATTGCTTCAAAGAAAACACCGTAGTCCGAAAGCTCTCTGTTTTTTTCTTCGAGATTTTTGTTGAGCGTATCGAGTTCGCCCTGCATGGCCTTCTGACCGTCTGCCATCTCTTCGGCGAGCTGGTAGGCAAGGCGCTGAATCGCAGGCACGTAGTGGCGGATTGTATTTTCCAGCGGAATTGTATAAAAGCGGTTGGCGATTGTGTTCAGGTCGTCAAAGGTCTTTTCCGCATTTTGAATTGAATTTTTAAAGTTTTCGGAAGGAGCTGCAAATCCGTCCGTATACCTGCTTCCGTCAAAGCGCTCCTTGAATTCAATCGCAGAGGTTGATTTTGCCCATTTTGGAATACCTGTATCAAGAATGATTTTATCCTGTGTGCTCGACTGGGCACGGGCATCCGGATCCAGCAAATCGATTTTTGCCTGATAGGTTTTTCTTACTTCTTCAACTGCCGCACGCTGCTGTTCAACTGCGCGCTTCTGCTGGCTGGCCATTTTTGCCTTTAAATCAGTAATCTGAGTCTGGTAACGTTTTTCCACAGACTTTAACTGAAGGTCGTTCAATTGTTTCTGGCTGTCCAGAACTGATTCCTGCTCCCGGGCCTGAGTCAGCTGCTCGCCTTCGTAGGAAGCAAACTGATCGTTCAAGGCATTGATTTCTTCATTTGCACGGTCGATTTTTTCCTTATATTTTTTCTGGATTTCAGCAACGACTGTTTCATAATCATTCTGTATTTTTTCGCGGCGGGCTTTAAGCGAAGCTTCGCTTGCAACTTTGGAAACTGAAGAAAGGGTAAAAAGTTCGTTTTCCCGTTTCTGGCGGGCTTCTGCAAGTTCATTGTCGCGCATTGCCATCAGTTCTTCTTTTTCATTGAGTGCAGTCTGATACTTGCTCTGAACACGTCCGGCCGTATTTAAAAGAGACTGTAAATTCAAGTCGCCGAAGGTGTTGATATTGATTTTTATCTTACGGTTGCCTGATGCGATAAATAAAGCAAGGGCGCCTGTCAGTAAAAGTACGCCGATAAAGGTTCCGGTCAAAAGATAGAGCACACCCTTATTTTTGTTTTTTCCGGTCTTCTCGTATTCTTCAGTAAGGTTATATGAAGACTTTTTTGAGTATTCGAGAGGTTTTAATTCATCTTTTAAAAAGTATTGAACTTCTTTATGGGTCAAACTTTGTCTTTCGGCTATTTTGTGCTCATTGTCCATATTCCGCTCCAATCAGAAGGCGCACTTGAGCGTCCCATTCTTTCTTTAAATACCTGTGTAACTTCAAGGTCGCATTTAGCAAAAGTCTTTCGCGCACTGTTCCAGTCACCTTCGTAGTAGGCTGCAAGCCCTTCTTCAAAGATTGCGAGTTTTTCTTCAATGCCCTCTTCCATATCTGTTGTGTCCAGAGGGTAGTAAATCTTTTTGCCTTCAGTTTTTCCCTTTACCTGAACTGTATCAATTTCATAGAATTTATATTTGTCGGTAAGTTTAAGAACTTCGTCCCGGATGTATTCGGAAACGATAACCGGCAGGTGGTAAATGCGTGTCAAACCTTCCAGACGGCTTGCGGAGTTTACATTGTCGCCGATTACGGTGTTTGTCATATGCTCGTTTGAACCGATGTTTCCATAGAATACATTTCCGCCGTCGATTCCCACACCGACCTCAATCAGCACCGCCTTAAATACGCGGTCTTCGTCTTCGCTAAGCGGACGCTTTTTTAAGATTTCGTCGCGGCGGACAATCATCTTTTTTCTAAGTTCGGCCGTAAGGCGTGTAATCTGCCAGGCGGTTTCCAGGGAACACAGTGATTTTTCCTCTTTATTGTCGGTACCGTAAATTGCAAGAATTGCGTCACCAATAATCGAACCGATTACACCGCTGTTTTCGTGCACCGCATGAATTACACGGTCGTAGTGAACGTTTAGCAGGTCGATGATGTCGTTTCCAAGGGTTTCCGTGCGGTATGTAAAACTCTTGATGTCGGAAAAGAGCATTGTAAGTTCCCGCTGCTTTCCTTCAAGGCGAATTTCGTGTTCGTTATAGGCTTTTGCAACAACGTCCTTGGAAACGAATTTCTGGAAGATTCCCAGAAGTGTGCCGATGGTCGATGACAATTCATTAAAACTTGCCGCAAGATAGGTAATATCGTCGTTGGGAGAAGAAGACAAATCTATCGTAGTAAGTTTCTGGTTCTGCTGCATTTCGTAGAGACTGCCCGTAATCTTTTTTACGTTTGCAAGAATCTTGCCGAACAGTACGAAACCGACCCACAGAAAGCCGCCGGTCAAAAGCAGGATTATAATGGAAATTAATCCGAAAACGATGACGGCTGATTTTGTGGTTTCTGCGCGGAGCTCGGCCCGGATTAAGTAACAGCCCCAGTCTTCCTGGTATTTGTAAACGCCAAAGTAAGTTCCGTTGTTATTGGAAAAAGAAATTGACCCGTCTGTCAGGCCAAGTTCATAATCTGCATTCATTTTTGCAAGGGCATCTTTGTCCGGAAAACTGTAATCAGAAAAATGCTCCTTGTCAGAATCGTGAGCCTGTTCGTCGGACTCTTCCTGAGTTTTTTCCCACGCTTCCATTTCTGAAATTTTTGCCTGTTTTATGAATTCTTCGTCAAATTCAGTTCCGTCGGCACATACGGAAAATAAATATTCTCCTTCGCGGGTAACTGCCAGGGCAAGGCTGTTTTCAAGTTCAAAACTGCGGCTTCCGGTGCGTTCAATTGCCTTGATGCAGGCATTTCTGTCCGAGTTGAACTGATAAATCTGGTACTGGTTGGATGCGGTTGTGTACAGGTCTTTGAGCTGACCGACCATGATTTCGTTATTCAACCGGATAATCTGGCGCTGGCTGAGTACGAGGTTTACGAAGTTTGTTGCAAAATTGGATAAAAGTAAAAGAACAGTAAAAATCGCAACGATTTTAAACGAGATAGGAATAATTTTTGTATTACCAACTTTTTGAAACAGCTGCTTTTTGGCCATTTATGAATTAATCTCCATTTTGTCTAATTTTTATTATATCCTTAATTTTATATATGAAAAGCAAATTTTTAGGATTTGAAGAAATTTAACCAAATTTTATTGAATTCATACTGAAGGACGCATGGGCTGCAAAAATTTCAATTTTTTTGGGAGGAGACAAAACAAAACAACTTATTTAAGTAGAGGGTTTTATAAACTGCGTTGCAGTCTGACCCTCATACTTATTAAAGGAGTTATTTATGAATAATAACTCAAATTTAAAAAACGGGAAAGTTACTTCCCAAAACGGCTGGGAAACCCAACCCAGAAAGAAAAACGGGGAATTCACATACAGACACAGAAGCCATTTAGTGGAAAATGTGATTAAAAACTTGAATGCTTCTCTTAGAGACAGGGAAATCAGAAAGTTTACCAGAGGGGGAAGTTACGGTTATCTCAGGACTTTCACTGCAGGCAACAGGCATTATGAAATTCACCATATGCCTGCTGACAGTATTTCTCCATTAACAAGATGGAAAGGGCCGTGTATAATTATGGGTAAGGAAGATCATAAATTTACCGGCAGTTATGGACGTTCAGTACGGGCTCAGCGCTACAGGCGCTGGCAGGATAAGCTCATTGCTGAAGGCAGATTTGATGAAGCTCAGCTTATGGATATTAAAAATATTACCCGTAAGTTTGGTGACAGATATCAGAAGGCAATTGATGAAAAATTAGTTTATGAAGCTGAACTTGAAAAGAAGGGGGTAATAAATGGCAGAGCTTAATGTAATTCCTTTAAGAGGGGTAAATGATATTCATTTCGGGGCTGATTCAGCCAGAGTACATAGAACTTTAGGAAAACCTGAAAAAAGCAGTGAAAACAGGGAGTTATCCCAGTCCAACAAGGATTTTCTTATGGATGTTTGTAAAAGAATGTCTGAAATGTCAGGCCGCCCTCTGTCAGATTATACAAAATATATCGATAGTGACGATTATGATCCTGTTCCGCCGGATGAAAACAACGATTACTATGATTTTTGCCGGGTGGATTATGACAAAAAAGGATGCTTTGAATGTATCGAAATCTATGCAGATGAAGATGTAAAACTTACGGTCGACGGCAAAGACTGCTCTGATTTTAATCTTCAGACGCTGCTGACCCTCGCTGACGATTTTGTTGAAGAGGAAGACGGAGCTGCCTGGGCCAGTGAGTCAAAACAGATAGGCATATGGTGCCCCGACGGAAAGGTAGAATGCATACTCTTCGGCCGTTCCGGCTATTATGACCAGCTGAAAGATTAATTGAACATATGCCCCGAAAACTATATCTTATATAGCATGACTGAAAGCGAATCTCAAACACAAAACGCAAACAAAGCAAAGCCGGCAAAAAAATCACTTCTGGCTTCGGGGCTCTCCCTTTCTTTTTTTACACTTTTATCAAGAATTTTAGGTCTCGTCCGCGAAATGACCAAAGCGGCTTTTCTGGGAACTTCCAAATTTGCAGACGCTTTCGGAATCGCGTTTATGATTCCAAACCTGTTGCGCCGTCTCTTTGCTGAAAATTCAATTTCAGTTGCCTTTATTCCCACGTTCAAATCATATCTTGAATCCGACGATACTGACGCAAACGAAACAAAACAGTTTCTAAATGCAACCCTGACCTTGATTTCGTTCTGCACAACCTGCGTTGTGCTCATCGGAATCATCATTTCGCCGTGGATTGTTCCATTGTTTTTTAACTCAGGCGACACTGAACTTCTGTCAGAAGCAACACTTTTGACCCGCATCATGTTTCCTTACCTTGCTGTAATTTCAATTGCAGCCTTTTTTCAGGGGGTGTTGAACGGAGTTAAGATTTTCGGGCCGTCAGGTTTTACGCCGGTTCTCTTTAACACAATCGTAATCGCCGCCACATACATTCTGACTCCGATTTTGACAAAGGCTTGCGGAGACGAAACAATGAAGGCCAGGATGGCAGCGCGGGCAATGTCAGCCGGTGTTCTTGCAGGCGGCTGTGTGCAGGCGCTCTTTCAGCTTCCATTTGTTGTCAGGTCCGTTGGATTCTGCCGTTTTACAACAATTAAAAAGGCTTTTTCAAATCCGGGAACAAGACGCGTTCTTGCCCTAATTGGACCTACCATCATCGGTATGGCAGCCTACCAGCTGAACGATGTTGTTTCTACCGCCCTGGCCGGCCGCGCAGGAACCGGAATTGTAGCCTCGCTCCAGTATTCACTGCGCCTGCAGGAACTGATTTTAGGGATTTTTGCCGTTTCCATCGGAACAGTAATTCTTCCTGATTTGAGCGGACTTGCAAAGCGCCAAAACTGGATTGAATTCAATGATCTGCTGTTACAGGCAGTTAAAATAATCGGGATGATTGCCATACCGGTCACAGTTTATTCACTTATCAGCGGAAAGGAATTAATCTCGCTGGTATACAAATCAAAGCACTTTGACGACAACTCTGTTAAGTTGACTCTGAGCGCATTCAATTTTCATATTGCGGGTCTCTTTTTTATCGCATTGAACCGCATTGTCTCTCCGGCATTTTACGCCCAGGGAAACACAAAACTTCCCACACTTGCCGGCATTCTCGGCTTTGTCGTAAACATTCTCTGTGCGCTGATTCTCGTGGGCCCCATGAGCGGCGGCGGAATTGCTCTGGCCCTCTCCCTTGCAAGTTTTGCGAACACGGTATTTTTGTTTATATTTATGAAAAAGGCTGAGGGAATAAACTTAAAGATGCTCATAAAAGGAACGGTCAGCTACTCGCTTAAAATGGTTCTGTTCTCGCTGATTGCAGGCGTTCCGGCATATTTTGCCCACAAAGCAACCCTGGGCTTTTTTGAAAGCCGCGGAAGAATTTTTGGATTTGGCGGAAGCGTTGTAACGACTGCCGCAGTATTTTTTGGATGCGGTCTGATAATTCTGTTCGTAACTAAGGATTCAATAATTGTTAAATTAATATCTATGATAAAAGGAAAAATAAAACGATGAAAAATTACTCTCAGGACGAATTAAAAAAGATTTACAAGGCACGACGCCAGAAACTTTTTGCATATATGAAAGAACACGGAATCACCGCTGCAGTTTTTGAAGACTGCGAAGAGCGCCGTGATGTTGCGGTACGTTATTTTACCGGCCATCCCTCTGACGCACTGTGGATCTGTTCCAGCGACGGCAAAAACGCCCTCGTTCCGTGGGATGAAAACCTGGCAAAGGAACGCGCCGTTGACGTAAAAATCATTCCGTACAACAAATACGGCCGCGAAAACACACGTACAGTTCACGAGGTGCTTAAAACATTCAAGCTCAAGGATAAGCTCAAGCTTGAACTCAACCCGTC
>DLYJ01000120.1 GCA_003447785.1 Treponema sp. | reverse complement strand
AAGGTCCGCCGAGGTTAAATAATTCAATTAAAGAAAATCCTGATTTCATTTTTTTTCATCTCCTTATACTATTTTGACACCCGGCAGGAAGCCTTCTGTCACTTTTTTTTATTTTTTATGAATAAAGGCCAATCTTTACCCCTTTCTAAAACTTCATTTTAAAGCCAAGTGATGGAATTGGAATTCCAAGACTGTAATCCGCCTGATCATCAATTTCACTTGATTTTCCCGTGTAGCTGTTAAAACTCTCTTCTGTCTTCTGGGGAATAAAGTTTAAGTCCTGGAGGGCAAAATAAAACTCGTAACTGCGTTTTTCATTTTTAGACTTCCACTGCTTTGCAATGCGCAGGTCAATGGGACAGGTAATGTTTGTGCGCAGAGTATCACTGTAATGAGACGTTCTTGTATAGCGCTGAATTACAGTTCCGTCATCAAGACGGCTTGCATAACATACGATGTCACCTTTTTTAGAGTCAGGAGTTCCTGTTGCAAAGGTTGCCTTGACCGTAAATACCCAACCGGCGCCAAAATGCCAGTTGCTTACAAGATTTGCAGTGTGGAAGCGGTGATAGTATGGATAAAACCATTCATCAAAAGGAGAACCGTACATTCCTTCTGCATATTCACCGGCAGCAATACCTGCAGGGTTATAAAGGCGGGAATTTACAAATGAATATGAAAGATATCCGTCCCATCTTCTGCCGCTTTTATTTTCGATTAAAGCATCAAGACCGAAAACATAACCTTTTCCGTTTGATTTTGCATGCATTGAAACATCCTGATAGTCGGAGGAAGAATCAGTTGATTCATAGACATAGATTCTTGAAAGATAATGTTTATAGTAAGACTCAAGCTTAAACTTCCAGCCGCCTTCAAGGGAGGCATCTGCACCGATTACTCCCATAAGGGAACGGTTTGTGTGCATGTCAAAATTCTTAAGTCCCATATCTTTTGTAAGAATCATGGTTTCCCGGGGGATTGAAGAGAAAAGGCCTGCCCCGAAAGTAATTCCGCACTTTTCAAGTTTTCCCCTGTCCCGCCAGGGAGTTAGGGTTACGCTTACCCTGGGGCTTACATCAGGAAGGAAAAAGAGGCTGTAGTCATTTTCTGAATTGAAAATATTTACGATTTCACCACGGACACCAGCTTCTGACTGGAAAAAGTCTTTTTCTTTTCCGTAATTCCAGCAGAGAAAGACTGAATGATCGAAAATGCGGTTACCGTTATTTACGCTGTCAAAGCTGACTTTCCTGAAGTAATGTTCATCTGCGATTTCGATATCAGTCCAGCCGCTCATTTTTTCCGTTGTATCTGCAGTAGAAAGCACTTCATCAATTCCGGCTGCAAGATGATTGTTTTCGTTTAATTCAAGCTCAGTTTCAAGTCTTGCAGTTACAAGATGGCTTTTGATTTTTTCAGCTGAACTTGAAGTCAGGTTGGGAAGTGTATAAGTTCCGCCGTAAGTAACTTCTGAAAAAGCAGAACCGTATTTATCAACAAACTCGTCATTATAAGAAACTGTTCCATTTTCACTCATCGTCATTTCCAGGTCTTCATACATTCCGTTATAGGAAAGGAGCCCCTGGAAAAAGAGCCTGTCAGAAGCAAGATATTTAACCTTAAGGCCTGCAAGGGCCTGGTAAACATCATAGTCAAAGACAGCATGGGTTGTAATGTCATCTACAGTTTCACTCTGATCTATTCCAAGGCCGTCACTTCCCAAAAAGCCTGTCACGCTGATATCAAGTTCTGGGCGGGGAGTAAGGTTTGTCTTAAAGAAAAAATCCCTGATATAAGGAGCCTGTGTAATTGAATCAAGGGCATCACTTCCGCTCTTTTTTACAGCCCAGACCAGTGGATCTAAATATGTAAGGTGGGTTCCTAAAATCATGCCGCCAGTATTTTTCCCAAAAGGGATCTGAACAAAGGCATCTGCACAGGTTGTAGAAAGGTTTAAGTTCACATGACAGTTTTCAAAATCAGGTTTTATGGTTGAAGCGTCAATTATACCGGAAGAACCCCGGCCGAATTTTGCAGAAAATACACCGTTTGAAAGCTGCATGGATTCAATCATGGCAGGATTAAAAATTGAAACGCCCCCGCCCCAGTGATAGGGATAAATCGTGCACATTCCGTCAAGGAAAAATGCCAGTTCCCTGGGCTCTCCACCACGCACGGAAGGCTCGCTTCCCCAGGAACTTCCGCCGAAGGAAACGCCCGGCAGAGTACGCACAGAAGACATACAGTCTTCAACAAGCCCCACATTGGCAGTTGTATACATTTCTTCCTTTGTGATTACAGTTGAAACACCGGTCTTTTCACCTGCTTTTTCAGGGGCAGAACGGGCTACCACAAGTTCATTGCCTTCAATAAGGTCTGCAATGTTCATTAAAACAGTAAGTTCTGAGTCAGCTGAAGTGAATTTTACAGTCTGCTCCTTATAGCCCGGCAGTGTAAGAACAAATTCTCCTTCAGAAATTGAATCAGAAAGATTAAGAACAGCCGTTCCTTCTTCATCTGTCAGGGCAGAAACTTTTCTATCCCCTTTTAAAGAAACTTTAACGCCCTCAAGAGGAAAATCAAGTTCCTTATCAATGGCACTGATTTTAATTTCACCTGCAAAAGAAAGGGCCGGCAGTAAAAAAAGAATAAAAAGTATTTTTTTCATTTTAAAACCTCTTCATCTATTTAGACACATGAAGAGGTTACAAATGTTACTTTTTTCCTCTCTAAAAAATCACCAAAGGTGAGTTTTTAGAGATACCCTTAAATCTTTACCTTAATGCCGGCTTCAAACTCGACGTAAAGACTGTCTTTTCCATCGTTCAGGACGCAGTTCTGTCTGGTTTTCTTTATGATGTCAGAGTTGTAGTATGCATTGTCTCCTTCTTCTTCAAGAGGAGTGCTTAAAATAACCCCTGCAAAAAGATTTAAATGTTTAACGGGAGTAAAGCCTGCAGAAAGATGAACTGCAGGTGCCATACAGAACTCAGCATCAATATCCCTGTCTTCTTCAGTAGATTTTTCACTTTCCCAGGCCTTTATGTATGAAGAAGCAAGAAGTTCAAAGTCAAAGTTGAATTTACTGATTTCCAGTCTTGTACCGAAACCTGCCGCCACATTTATGATACCTTCCTTAATTTGGTGGCCGTCAAAAGATTCAGCTGGAGCAGAATAAGAAAGGGCTGTGTAAAGATGTCTGTTACCTGAATTAAAGGAGAAGCGCAGGTTTTCATTTGAAGTCAGGGAAGTACCGAATTCAAAAACCCCGTTACGTGAAAAATTGATAAGACCAATCTGCCAGCCGTAACACTCCCCTGCAACATTGATTAAACCAAGCTGGACTCCGCCTTTACCTACAGTCTTAGAAACGTTTGCAATTCCGGAAAGTTGTAGCCCTGTAACTGAGGAAGAAAGGTTTGCAATACCTGCAAGCTGAAGGCCTGTAAAATCAGAAGCTGCGTTAAAAATTCCTGAAATCTGGGCACCGCGGAAACTTTCTGCTGCATTAAAAATGCCTGCTGCCTGAAGGCCTTCAAAAGAGCCTGCAGCATTAAAGATTCCGGCAAACTGACCGCCTTTAAAGGCTTCATTTACGTTAAAAATGCCTGCTGCCTGAACGCCTTCAAGCTGCTTTGCAAGGTTAAAAATACCTGCAAACTGTCCGCCCAGAATTATTTCTTCCGTAATGTTATAAACATAGGCAGCCTGGACTCCTTCAACATAATCAGCCTCATTTCCACCGCCGCTGACCATTCCCCCCCGTACCTTATGAACATGAGAGCGAAGAAGTGCAAGAGAAAAATTAACATTTATTTCATTCCTTGATTGGGAAAATTCATTGTTTACAAAAGAAAACTCAAAGGGCTCATAACTTCCCCTGCTTTCCGGCAAAGAATTATTTTCATCCTCTTTAATTTCAGCTCCATCAGAGGGCAGATTGTCTTCACTAAATTCCACCTTTTCTGAAGGAAGGTCTTCATTTTCTTCTCCCCGGACACGGTTTGAAGCAATCTTTACAGGCCCCAGGGATTTTTCAGAAAGTTCATAGACACTGCCGGAATTAAGGGCAAAAGTCCCGTCCAGAGTCTGTTTTTCACCGATTACAGTAACCTTGTATTCACCTGAATCAAGAGCCAGAAAAACAGGATTTCCTTCAGCCTTGTTTACTTCAGAAACAAGTTTACCGCTCCAGTTTCTGATAATCACCCTGCCCGACATTTTTGAAGGCAGCATTACGATGCAGTCGGAAGAAGAAATATCTGATAAAACCAGGTCTCCTGAACCCACTAAAGTGATGTTAAAGT
This sequence comes from Treponema sp., assembly GCA_003447785.1. Taxonomy (GTDB): domain Bacteria; phylum Spirochaetota; class Spirochaetia; order Treponematales; family Treponemataceae; genus Treponema_D. Next base: position 129 of record DLYJ01000120.1, on the reverse strand, counting down.
TTGGATGCTGGGGACCTGCAGAAGTTTTTTCTGTTTTTGAAAGGGTTTCGTTAAAGGCATAAGAATAAAGTTCATTTAAAGTGACTTTTTTATCCCCTGAACTATCAGCAGCCCCCCGGAGGCCTGTAA
>DLYJ01000032.1 GCA_003447785.1 Treponema sp. | reverse complement strand
TTTTTAGTGAAGTTTTTAGTGAAGTAAGACAGTTTCTTAGTGAAGTAATTAGTGAAGTTAAGTGAAGTAGTGCAGTTTTACTACACTACTTCACTAAGGAAAGAACTTGCACAAATTCACTCTAGTCAGCGAATGGATAGCCGACACAAAGGGTTGTATCTGAAGTAGCCTGAAATTCGGAGCCATTGGATAGGTAAACGCAAGAACTAAGTCCAAGAGATACGATTGATGTGAAATCACTGCTTATTGAATCTCCTGAGCCTGTGTAGCTGAATGTGGCAGAAGTATTAGTAGCAGCCGTGATTGCAAATTCCTCCAAATCTACTTCCACGACACGATTTTTGTTTCGTGCAGCCCATATTGAATTTGAGTCGATGTAGAAAGCGTGTCCGTCATCGGCAATCACTAATTTCTTGGGGTTTATCGCAATGAATTTTTGCGGGCCGTAGAAATATTCTGAATCGCTGCCTTCTGTCGGAGAATACAATTTTGGTAAAGTATAATTATCGTTGTTTCCTGCAATTGTTAACCAGTTACTGCTATCTGCCGCTATTTGATCCCATAAAGTATTACCGTCGTCATCCTTTGTTTTGTCATTTGTAAGCACATGCTTAGAATCCATGTAAGCATAAAATTTACTTGAAGTGTTGTCTCTCGGCTCCGAAACCAAGCCCAATGGCACTGAAACTTTGTTGTTCCATGTGTTCACACGCACAAGAGCACCCCGGCTGTAGAAAGCATAGCTGTCTGGGGACACTTCGCTTACATTGTTGTAGACATCTCGCGCCAAAATGTACACATAGCCATCCTGATAGAGCATATCGCTAATAGAGCCGCCGTCAGCAGAAATTTTGCCGGAAAGATTCAGCGCAATGGCTTTTTCGCCATAAAAAATCTTGTTACTGCTAGAAGTAGAAGAAGTTTTAACACAATCTTCAAGATTTCCATAAGTAAAATATTCTGGAGTTGCGGCATAAAGCAGGCCGTCGTTGGCTGCAAAAGAGATATTATATGGAGAGAACATTGAGTATTTACCTTGCGGGTCACCATTGAAGTCGCTTAAAATGTAAGTAACATCTGGCTCGCCACTTTCTCTCGTTCCTGCCGAGATATTCTTGTATCCATAAAGATTCATTGTGCTATTGTATACATAAATCCACAAAGTATCTTCCGCACGGTCAATGAAGACCTTGGGGTTATAGCCCCCTATCGTTGTTGTGATTGTGGTAAAACCGTCTTTGTTCGATTTTATTGTGAGATATTTAGGCGTGCTTTCCGTGACATCAAGATAATACACATTTCCTTCCCTGTCGAAAGCAAAACTTGAAGCAAAAGAGCCTGAGAAATCAGCCGTTCCAGAGACATCTGCCGAGGCCGAATCTGCAAGATAACAAGAAGTGCTGGAAGAAGTGCCATTATACAACACCAGCTGCGTAGTCGGTATGGTCTCTGCACCGTAGAGCGAAATCAGCTCGTCCGTTACCACGAACTCAACCACTCCGTCATTTTCAACAAGATGACTTCCTGTTCCAACCCATGTGTCGGTCGTAAAGCCCGCAAACACGGAGACTATTTCTTGGCACTTGTAGAGAGTGTTTCCATTCTCATCGTCAAAGCTGAATTCAATCGTATAATTGCCAGCTTTTACATCGTCACGGCTGATTGTAGCCACTCCATCCACGAAATCAATGGTTTCATTCTCTGCAAAAGAATTTTCATTCCCGACAAGCATCATTTTAGGAGCATAATATGACACGCTCTTGATTTTTCCGCTAGAGTCCTTAAGCGTAAGACTGACTGTGCCATAGCCGTTCACGCTGTATTCAGGCTTCAAAATGAGTGTAGGAACATCAATCGCAGCGTAATCATCGCCTACAGTAACTTCTGCTTGACCGCTGATGCCGCTTCCTGACTCTGTAGCTTCACCTTTAACATAAATCGTCCAATTCCCGGTACCTGGGAGACCTATTGTATAGCTCATAGTGCTTGAATCAAAAGTGCCGTCAGCGTTTTTAGTTACATCAAGGTCTGTGCCCCAACCTTTGTAGGCAAACACCGAAAAAGACAAGCCGTCTGTCGGAAGCAGACTCGTAGCAGACCGGACATCCGCCGAAACCACATTTGTAAGCTCTGAAGGAATCGCACTGCCGACAGAGACCTTTCCGCTCACAGTGCAACTTTTTATAGAAGAAGATGTGTCTTTTGTACCGTCATTAAGCTCGGAGCAGGATGCAAACAGGGAAAGTAAAATTGAAGCTGCAAAAATGTCCATTGCCCCTCTGAAAGTTTTTCGTAAAGTCATATTCAGTTTTTTCATATTCACCTTCTCCTATTAGTTATCGCCACATGGAATATTGAAGAAAATCTGGCTGTCGAATGCGCTTGCTACATTAACAGCAGAGAGACCTGATGAGCCATTGTAGAACAATGAAGCCGAGGCAGAATCAAGAGGCTCATACTTAAATTCTCCTGTGCATTTATAGAGACTTGCCGATGCAATCGGAGTGAAACCGCACACTGCTTCAACAAAGTTACCTTCTTTCTTTTCATCGAATTCAGCCTTGACATCAATCTCCGAGTCTATTCCGCCAGCGAAATTTTCCAGATCGATAGTTACAATACGATTTACATTCTTGTACTTGTATGCGCCCAAATCATCTGTGTAGAACATAACGCCATCGTCTGCTATAACAAGTTTTTTCGGTTTTATAGCAACGAATTTTTGGGGCCCGCTCAGATACAGAGAAGAATTCAAAGACTCAGAATCTGTAGGTGCATATATTTTCAAGGTTTTAGGAGAAGAATCAGGATCTTCATCATCAGCCGGAATCTGCAAATCAGAACAGCTTATCAAAGCCGGATTAGAACAACCAGAATCACAATAGAACTGATTAGAAGTCAGCTCATATTCATATGTTCCTTTTTTCTCAACATAATATGTATACACATAGTGGTCACTTAATGATGAAGTATTGAGTACATCATTATCAGAAATCCAGCCACAAGTGCTAACCTCTGGCGGTGTTTTATCAAAATCAATTTTAGCTACAGCACCACGGCTGTACAGCTCCCAAACTCCAGCGTCCTCAGATGTGTCAGATGATTTTAACGTTAAATATAATTTTCCGTCCTGAACAATCATGTCAGAAACTGAAAAATCATCAAGATCTACATTGTCACTCACATCAACCGAGGCTTTAGGTTCGCTAATTGTCCCTTCAGAAAGTGAATACACAGACACTACATCGTAGTTAACACTGCCATAGGTATACAGAATTTCATTTTCAATCGCAATTTTATTCGGGGATTTGTTAAATTCAAAAGTGTATGGCTCATAGTTTTCCAAATAGCCTGAAGAAAGGAGATTCAAGAGTTTGAATAGCTTCACTGTGTAACCGCCAGTTTCAGAGTTATAATTAGAACAATAAGCATAGGCCTCATTCTTTTTGACATCGATTACAAAGCCTCTGGTGCCATAGCCGCTACCTACAAGCTCACTAAGATCTATTCCATTAGAATTAGAGGCAATTGCAGGATTGTTTGAATAAAGCTTGCTAGAGCTAAAAATATAGAAATTGCCGAATGCGTCAAATGCCGTCGTCGCATCAGAGTTCCCGGCCATATCAGGAGATGAAGGCAAATCAGTTTTAACTGAATCAAAATCTTTCAGATAGTAAGAAATGCTGTCACTACTAGTATTATACAGGGCGACTTGTGTGTCAGGTGTCGTATATTCATTTGTCACCGAAATTTCAAAAGTCTGGCTGCTTGAAATCTTACTTGTGCTCGTGTCGTTGATTGATTGAGTTGCCGTTACATAGAGCTGGTATGTTCCTGTTTTTGGAAGTGCCTTGCTAAAAGAAAGCTTATTGCCTGTTACGACATAATATGTATCTTCACCATAAGCGTTGATTTCTTTTCCTTTCCACAAAAGCTCGGCCGTATATGTAACATCCTTTGTGACTGTTGTGCCGTCTGAAGCAGTCGCACTAAAGGTAATCGTGTCGTTCAGGCAAACTTCTGCCTTATCAAGAACGATTGTAAGCGCGCGGTTGTCAACAGAAGCAGTACCACTTGAAGTGGCTGACTTATAGGCGAGTTTTCCGTCCAGACCGATACTCCATTCATAATCAACTGATTCCGGCTGTTCAATTTGGAATTTGCTGATGATTTCTTCGGTGAGAGTTCCGCCTTCTTCGGCAGGGTCGAGAACTGAATAACCAACCTCATATCCAGCTGGAGTCACAGTCGCTACTATCTCATGAGTATTTTCTGACAAGTCTCCGACAAGAACTCCCGCATCAGTTACTTCAAGTTTTACATCATTATCGCTTGCAATATAGGCTGTGCCACTCATTGTAAGTGAGGCCGTATTTGATACATAAACTCCAGAACCGGCAAAAGCAGAATTTCCTCTGATTTCTCCGCCCTCCATATAGAGTTTTGCACTTGGTGAACCTATGAATACTCCGCCGCCTTCATTTTCACAACGGTTGTCACTTATTACGGCACCTTCTTTCATTGTAAGGCTTCCATTAATCATGACACCGCCGCCATACATACTGGCACTATTGCCTGTTATCCAGGTGCCAGCTTCAAGCGTAACATTTACCAAGTGTGTCGCCATACAAATGCCGCCACCCATGCCAGCTTCGTCAGCACCAGTGATTTCGATATTTTTTATAATAACTGGCGCAGATGTAGCAATATAAAGAGCAGAGTTTTCATTGTTTTCCGTCTCTATCTCTGGCGAAAGAGCCTTATAAACAATTATGTCCGTATAGCCATCCGTTCCGCTTGTGCTAGTGCTGTCCGGCATCGTATTTTCATGCAAGCCTTCAATAGTAAGGCTCTTAGCATTGGATGGTGTAAGTTCCTGCCCGATTTCCTGCGCACATTCAAGTTTTCCATCAACAAAAATAGTCCAGTCAATTGGAGCTTCAAATTCTACGATTCTTGAGACGGCCGTATCGATTGAATCCACTGCACCAGAGACTACACTCGCATCCGCCTTTCCGTTTGCGCTTACCGTGATTCTGTTGATGAACGCCGCATACAAAGTTTTGTTGCCCGTGCTACCCGAAGCAATCTCTGTAATCGGGTTTGTGAAATCTGCATCCTCAAACCAACCGGCAAAAACATAGCCCGCTTCGCCTTCAGTGACAGTTTTTGCCATCGCTGGCAGGCTGATTGTCTCACTCTTTCGCGAATATTTTGCAGGGAAAACAAATCCTTCCGGCGAATCTGCAATACCGATGCTTGAATCCGTTGCCTCAAGTGCCTCGCCATTTGCAAAATATGAATATGTAATCGAGTAAGTCTCATTCAGTTTGACAGAATCCACAGCACTGGAAGTAAAACCGCTTACAACCCGCACATAGTATGGAAAGGAATTGATTGGAACGCTCGTTCCCTCCGCCATAAAGTCAAAAACAAGATAATAAGAGCCGGCAGAAATACGACTTGCCTCTTCCGACAAATTCCTGCTGTATGTAACAGAATATTCCTTTACTTCGCCGTCCGTGTCCTTCACTTCGGCAAAATCAGCAAGTTCAAAAGTCTTCGTTTCGATTTCATTGGTGCCGCTTGGGTCGGAAAGCTTTGCAACAACGCTGTTTATGCTTTTGTCAAGCGGGAAATTCAAAGTGACGCTTATTCCGCCGCCATAAGAAGAATCCGCCTTCAAGTCAAAAGAAAGGGTGTTAACGACTCCAGCTTTAATTTCGATGCTTTTCGTGTCGCTGAAAGGAATGGAATTAAGCTCCGCCGAAAGCGTAAAAGTCCAGTTACCGGCCTCAATCTCAATCTGCTTATTGCCCAATTCCTCTAAAGTCAGAGCCTCTTCGGCCTTAACAAAAGTGACTGCCTCCGTCTCATCCTCAAAGGTACCAGTAAGCGAAAAATTGGCCAAATCTTCTTTAGAGGCAGTTTTCGGTGTCACAACATTTCGTCCGAGGCTTGCCCCGCCAATCACGAGGTATGTCTTTCCGTCAGCCGACGCCTTAAAGGCCTCAGAATCGCTGTCTATGCCATCATTGCAAGAAACAAAAATCCCGGCCAAAGCCAAAGATAGCAAAAAAATCAAAACCTTTTTCATATTTTCATCTCCATTTCCATGTAGATTTTATTCCACTTTCCATTCACTTATTGTGCGCTTTTTGCTGTCAAAGCAGACCCCGATTTTTAGAATCTTCCGGCCGTCAGCAGCAAATGACGCAGAATAACCTTTTTCATCGATTTGAGCGAGGGCTTCATCGGCAGACTTATCACGCTTGAATTCAAAGATGTAGACATAATCTGTCGTCTGCAAAATGCAGTCCGCTCGCCCGAGTGCAGAATGAACTTCCGTCTGAACGAACTGGCCGAGATTCATAAATTCGAGGTAAAACACATTCTGGAAATCACGCTCAATCCATTTTTCAGATTCCGAGTCGTTCGCTCCACTCGGATAAGGAAGACTCGCATAAATCGAAACGAAGCGATTCATAATTCCATCAACATTTCCTTCACGGACATCTTTTAGAAAATTTCCAACAAATGACCAAGCCTTTGTATTATCGATAGGAATATAATACTTTGACAAAGCCCGAAGAATTCCATATTTGATTTCATCATTTGGATAGCCAAGCGTGTACAAACGAAGTTCCTTGTTCCAGCCTTTTATTGTCAGATAGCCAGACTGATAAAAAAGCGGTAACGGATTCGGATTCTCTGGACGATAATCTTTCAAATCCTCTTCGCTTGCCTCTAACACACCACTCAAATCACGGTAATCAACTCCGCTATTTTCAAGCCGACGAATCAAGAATGTCGGAGTGCCGGTCTCGAACCAAAAATTTCCGAAATCATTCTTGTAAAACGCATTAATCAGGCTGTACGGATTATAAATATCTTCGCATTTTTTGTAAAAATGATAGCCATCATACATCTGCTTTAGTTTTTTAAGACATTCTTCACGACTAATCTCGTTCTTCTGTGCCATTGTGTCTATTTCGGGAGAAAAATATTTTTCAAGCTCGGCTTGAGTGATTCCGCAGATGTCGGTAAAACTTTCATCTATTGAAATATCTGTAAGCTGATTGATGTCGCTGAAAATACTGACTTTGCTGAACTTCGTGACACCAGTAAAGAAGACAAATTTGAGATAGCCGTCAAGAGATTTTAATTTTCCAAAAAAACCTTTGAACACAGCTCGGTTTGACTCTTCAAGTTCGAGATTTGTATTCATCGCCTCAAGAAGAGGCTTGTCATATTCATCAATTAGAACAACGACTTTTTTGCAAGTTTTTTCGTAAGCAGTTTTGATAACAACTTCAAAACGATTGCTTAAAGTATCTTCCACCGAAGAAATCCCGTATTCCTGTTCATAATTCTTCAGAACTGCGGATATAGAACTTTCCAAAGCACCTTTTTCTTGATAATTCTGTCCGTTGAAGTCGAAATACAAAACAGGGTATTTCTGCCAGGCTTCTGGACTGTCCTTTTCAAGTTCCTCGATTGCAAGCCCTTTGAAAAGCTCCTTTTTGCCCAGAAAATAATATTTGAGCGTTGAGAGAAAAAGACTTTTTCCGAATCGACGCGGGCGACTCAGGAAATAAGGTTTACCAAAATGCACGAGATTATAAATATGCTCAGTCTTATCGACATAAACATAATCGTTAGTGCGTAAATCCTCAAAATCCTGAATGCCCAACGGCAATTTTCGTCTGTTCAATACCATATCTCACCACGAATCATTTTTTTCCGTTCTTCAATTTTTCAAGATATTCTAGCGTTACGGTTCTCATTTTCTTCACCTCCGCATTATATTATACAAAGCATAGCAATGCTTACAAAAAACTATTGCTATACTTTGATGTGCGCACGGCAATGCTTATGCATAAGTATTACTATAGTATTGCGTAAGTACGGTAATAGTTGTGTGTAAGCATTACCGTAGTACTGCGTAAGTATTGCCGTAGTATTGTGTAAGTACGGCAATGAAATTTTTATTTTATTGCCGTATATTTTTTGTTAGCCTGAGTAAACAAACATGCTGCTTGCAGCCGCCATTATGCGAAGAGCTACTCCTTGGCAGTAAAGTAGCCGGTTACGCCATCCTTCGTGCCGACAAATGCCATTTCGACATCCGCATTATCTTTATCACCAGGGAGAAGGCTACCGAAAAACATGCCAACAGAGTCAACATCCGCAGGTACTGTGGTCGACCAGTCTGTTCCTGCTTTTGCGTAAATAGTAGTAATAGACAATCCAGCGAACATACTATCCAATTTTGTAGCCTTACTTACATCAAAATCAGAGACATCGATTGTTTTAAGATTAGGACTGCCAGAGAACATACTTTCACCGTCTCCAACAAGGAGAGAATGGTAGTCCTCAATGTAGTAGTAAACTGTACTACCCGTAACCCAGAATGGGGCTTTACTGTCTTCAGCATCCAGGTATTTTTTTTCACCAAAAGCAGCTGTCATAATTGTGTAATCAGCATCTTCTAAGCTGGAAGCCTTTGCAAAGGAAGTAATGGTATATCCTTTGGTTTCAAGAGTAGTAAAGAATCCATTTATATCCGAACCGCTCTTAAGGGCAATCGGAATTCTATAATTGTAATTTACCGTAAAACTGTTTGGATCGCTCGCAGAGAAAGGATTTGTACCAATGCAGCCCTCTGCTCCCACGCAGTTTATAACAAGGCTTGAAGAGCAGGCATGGAATGCATTTGTTTCGACAGTCGTTACACTTGCAGGGATTACAATAGAGGTAAGGCCTGTACATTTATAGAACATATTGCTTGCAAGTTTCGTAAGTCCTGTAGACGGAAGATTTATGCTTGTAAGACCAGTACACTCAGAGAACATGAAATGTGCATGTCCGCTAGTTGCCGTTTCGCCCTCCACAAGAGCACTGAAATCAAAATTAGACACATCAAGTGAAGTAATCCAATCGCAGTTTGCAAACATATATGCCATATTCGTTACTTTTGATGTGTTAAAGTTGCTTACATTAAGTGCTGTAAGCATCTCACAGTATCCGAACATATAAGACATATCCGTTACATTCGATGTATCAAACTTGCTTACATCAAGCGCCGAAAGCCTCTTGCATTGATAGAACATACACGACATATCCGTAACGCTCGAAGTATTGAAGCCGCTTAAATTAAGAGAGGCAAGCTCAAGACATTGCTGGAACATAAATGACATATCCGTGACATTTTTTGTAACAAAGTTGGTGCCAAAAGTGAGGCATTCAAGGGCATTACAGAATCTAAACATTTCGCTCATGTTAGTAACGCTAGATGTATCAAAGACAGTCAAATTAAGATGTGTAAGTTTTGAACAATTAGCGAACATGCAGCTCATGTCTGTGACACTGCTTGTGTCAAATCCAGAAAGATCAACAGAAGTAAGATTTGAACAATCAGCGAACATGCCTCTCATGTCTGTGACATTGCTTGTATCGAAAGCACTTGCGTCTATGTTCGATAACTTGCTGCATCCTTTGAACATCTCGGAAGAGTCAGCGTTAAGCACGAGTTTGTAGCCCGAGCCTGCATAGTAGTAAACGCTTTTCGTTTCTGTATCAAGCCAAACTGGAATTTTATTGCCGCTATCCAAATAGACTGAAGCCTCGCTTGGTTTGCTGGTTGATTCTGCAAAAGCAAAGGTGTCGTCTGTAGTAATATCGGTGAATAAGCTTGCAATAGCGGAACTAATCTCCGTGCCCTTATTGAGCGTGATTGGTATAACAGGAATTGTACCGTCAAAGTTGCAAACCCAAGTAGCCTTTGTGAGAGCGTCGTTGCCAGTACCTGCATTACTAATGAGAGTTTCTTTTTGCTCTTCTGTGCCGGTGTAATAGACTGTAGTAAGTGAATCGCAACTAGAGAATGCGTTCAATTCTATTGTAGTCAAACCTGCAGGAAGAACCACGGTCGTTAAATTTGAACATCCTGAGAAGAATGCATATGTAAGTTCCGTCAAATTTGCAGGAACCGTAAAGGTTTCAAGAGAAGTACAATCACTGAAAACACATTCATGGCCAACTTCGGCAACAGTATCAGGCAATGTAATTGAAGAAAGCTTTGAACAATGATAGAAGACATCTGAACCTAATGTCGTAAGTTCTGAGCCTTCTGCAAAATCTATGTTTGCAATCTGACATCCCTCAAATGCAAAATCACCGATTTTTGTAACTTCAGCAGGAACAGTGAAAGAACCTGTTTCCGTTTTGTCGCAATACAAGACAAGTTCTGTTCCGTTAATCGAATACAAGGCTTTTTCAACCTGTTTGTATGTTTTGCTTCCTTCCGCCAATTGAATAGAAGAAAGTGAAGGACATTCCAAGAACGCCCAGCCAGGGAATTCAGCAAGGCTTGCAGGAAGATAAACAGTAGTAAGTGCCTCACAATCACGGAATGCAACATCTCCAATTTCGGTAACTCCTTCTGGAAGCGTTATGCTCACAAGATTGTGCCGACCGCTACCAGCATTCGTAAAGAATGCGTAGCTAGGTATTCTTGTCAGGTTTTTAAGTCCAGACAAATCCAAATCGACTTTTATTTCTGGATTAGAAGCATAAAGCGTAGTTAGGGCATTAGAAATACTTTCAATAGCGGTATCACCGTCTTCTACATACCCGCTGACAGAAATAGTTCCGCTCTCCGTCATGCTGCTAATCTGCGCAATAATTCCGTCAATATTCGCAAAGGCCTGCAACTTGCCTTCTTCTGTCAGGCGGTATTTATTACAGCCTGTGATATTTCCGCTGTCCGTAATAACTTCGTCCGCTACTGCAATTTTAGCAACGGCATCGCTTAAATTTACGCCTGAATCCGCAGCGACCGAAACCCACTGAGTCTCACTGTCGTAAGATGCCGGCGTAATTGTGGCGATGGTGTTAGATGAGCTATTTGTAAGTTCACCGGCAACAATGAGTTCTGTTCCAGAAGTAAGATAAACATCGTTTCGAATTATTGCCGATCCGCTAATTTTTACACTTCCGCTAGGAGAGCATACATAAATGCTTCTTCCCTGTGCTTCAGCGCTAGTGTTGTCTGTAAATTCATTGGCACCGATATCTCCGCCACGCATATCAAGAAGGCCGCTGACATAAAGCCCGGCACCATAGCCACTTGTTGTATTGCTGGTAATGCTTACATCTTCAATAATCAAAGTACCGTCTACATCTACGCCGCCACCACGCTTAGCAGTATTTTCGGAGATAATAACCCCTTCACCAAGGGTAACGCTTGCACCGCTCGCGACATAAAGACCACCGCCAAAATTATCACCGGCATTACCATTAGTAATTTTCAGGTTTTGAATAATAACAGGTACATTTGTACTTACGCTGAGAACCCTGGTCTCTTGCTCTCCGTCTAGTACTCCACCGCCTTCAAGCGTAATCGATTTTGCAAGACCAGCTGTTCCCAATTCTGAGCTAGACCTAATCTTCTGTTCGCCTTTAACATCGCCAACGACAGAAATTATATACTCACACTCGTCATCCGTCATCAATTTTACGGCCTCTTCGATTGATGCAAGCGGCCGTCCGTATGTTCCCCGTCCTGCTTCATCTACACCGTCTTCAGCAACATAGAAGGTTGCGCCCAATTGCCAGCAGCCGTAGATAGTAATGCTTTCTGTTATTTCGGTTTCCTCAAAATCAAATGGAATGGTAAAGGCATCGTTCAAGTACCAGCCATAAGGAGGAGTAACTTCCGGTGCCGTTATGGTCTTGTTTTCAGCATTTTCTGCCACATACACAGGCTCAACGCCTTCACCAGTTATTTCGTCTGGTGCACCAACCAATTTGAATGTGACCTGGTATTTTCTCGTCCATTCAATTTGGGCAAGGTATGAATAGTATTCTTCGCCTTTTGTAGCAAGAAGAACGACATCATAAACGCCTGTGGCCTTGTCCGTCATGTCATATCTAAGTTCGTTGCTTTCATCTTGAATTTCGCCGTCAACCTTCCATGTGTAGCTGTCGTAGCCTTCATCCGCCGTAAAGATCAGCGTTGTATCCGTAAGGTTTTCGGCATTGTTTGTAACCACAATGTCGCTGTCATCGCCATCATTGATTGTGACATCAATGCTCATGCCGACAATTTCTTTCCATTTTGCGTAAAGGACTATGTTATTACTGTTGTTTGTATCACCTGCGTTGATTATTTCAACCTTGTCACCGATGCAATCTTCATCTCGGTACCAGCCGACGAACTCAAATTTGCTGACTACATTGTCTTCGCCTTTGACTTCATTCGGCCTTGTGATTTTTGACGGAGGAACTACGCTTGTATTACCGTTACGGCTATAGACGGGGCTGGCATCTGAAAGCCAGCGGGTTGCACTTTCGTCTTCGCTGTCAGCGGCGGCAACATCAACCCAATCGCCGTCCTGTCCAGGTGTTTTGTACTCAATGGTGTAGTAGTCATTTGGATTTTCAAATTCAACTTCGGCCTCTGTGTAGGCTCCGCCAACTACTTCAATCAGCTCAAACCATACATCCGGGGTCTCAACTCCCTCTCGTCCCAATTTGATGACCAGATAGTAATTTCCGGCCGCAACTTCTTGGCAGTATGTTGTTTCGCCATAAGCAGTACCATATTCCGGATTATAAGTGACAGCCATCCCAATTTCTTCAATCAAATCGCCGATTGAAAGGTCATCGTTGACTGAATAAAGGCCGCCTGTAGCACCGCTTATCTTTATGCCAACATTATCAAGCTCATGCCAGTGTAGCATTATGTTTACAAAGCCATTCTCCCCGGTGAATTTCGTGTTGAATTCGAGAGTATTGTTACCAGCCTTTATTTCTTGTGTAATCGTGGCTTCCTGACTAAGGAAAGAGCCTGCCCAAAGTTTATTTTTTGCATAGAGTTTCAGTGTAAAGTCATAAGTTCCTGTCTCAAAGGGAATTTTTTCAGTGTCGTTGAGCATAACGGCCAGGGCATTGGTCGATGTCTCTTCATCAGCACTCCAGGTTTTTACATGTTCTGGCTCATCGCTGCTTTCTGTTTTTTTTGCCAGAAGCTCTACAGAGACAATATCATCTTCAGTCATGTTTCTGGGCTTTATCATTTGTCGTGAAATGTCATTCATCGAGACGGAAAGATAAGCCCTTCCATTATTCTCGGCCTGAAAGTCATCAGTCGAAATGTCGTTACAAGCAGAAAAAATACTTGCCGCAATAATTGTTAAAATGAAGAAAAACTTTTTCATATTTTTTCCCTCCTATTTATTTCGTCACGGTGAAAGAACCGCTTGCAGTCAGCGTATTGCCTTCCGCATTTTTTACTACCAAAAGAATCCGATGATTTCCGGCTTCGTATTTTGTATCGTCAACAGTGAATGTGGCTCCAGTTCCGGCAGACAGTCCGTCCACCAGCCAAGTGTAACTTTCATATTCAGTTTCAAGGCTGAAAGTCTTAGTGCCTTCATTGTAAGAAAGATTGATTTCATCGTCCGCCGTAAATGTCTCCATATTGACGGTAATAAGAGGTGAAATTGCGCTCCACTTGGCGTAGACGGTGACATCTTCTGTCTTTTCTCCAGCATTCCAGCCGGAAATCTCATTTCCGTCCGTGCAGTCTTCGTCTGTGTACCAGCCACCAAAGAAATAACCGGTCTTTGAGATACTTTCGATTAGGGTTACATCTTCGTTTTCCTTGAATGCCTGAGGATTATCCAATACTTCATTAATTCCCTCGATATTATTATAGATGAGCGAGAGGGAGTCTGCTTCAATCCACTTGGCATAAAGGGCGTAATCTTGTGCCGAGTCTGTTCCGGCAGAAATTTCCGTAAGGATTTCTGAAGAACCGGCAGCCTGCCATCCAACCAGTTTATAGCCGAGTCTGCTCACGTCTTCGTTTGTCGGGAGCGTAACAGAAGTGCAGGCGTTGCGTTTTGCCGTCAGCTTTTCTTCGATTCCGTCATTCCATGAAGCGTCTTCTGAATCGAGATTGTATGTAATATTATAAAGAATGTTGATTTCAGCAGGATTAAGCACAATCGTTTTTTCTGTTTTGTAGCCCTTGATTCTTACTATGTCGACTTTTTGCATTACTATCTCGGTATCATCCTTGTCGTAAATCAGCAATTTATACCAATAGTCACCGTTAGGGATTGGGTCGCCCAAAATGTAGTTGAGCTGATAGACGCTTTTTGTGCCGCTATCTGACTTGATTTCTTTAAGAGCATCTTCATCGAAGGAATAAGACTTATAAGTGTCTTTAACCTGCGTTCCTATAGAGCCGTCTTCTGCAACCTCATGCAAGGTGACTTCGGCAAGTCCCATGCGGCTGACCATTTCTTCAATCGCATCCAGCTGGAATACTAGAAAAACAGCTCCAGCTTCAACAAACTTTGACTCAAATTCCAGATTTCCTGTTTTTTCGTTAATCGCAAGTCCTTTTAATTCGGCAGTTTGAACAACATGGGCTTCACAATCCCCATAGGGAGAAACTGCATAAAGCTCAAGATAGAAATTGTAAGTTCCATAGTCAAAAACAAATTTTTCTGCAGTCAGTAATTCATAGGCTGTCTTTGTGTCGTTTGTTTCCCAGAATGTGTCTTCAGCCTTCTTGATGACTTCATACTCTCCCTTTTCGTTCATTTTCTCTGTTTGCAGGGTGATTTTCGTGATGTCGCTCAGTTCGAGATTTGATGGCGTAATTGTACGAGCATTTTCGGCATTGATGGAAAAAGAAAGAGTTGCCCGGCCATTTTGTACAGACGGTGAATTGTCTAAAGCCTGAGACGAATTGGCAAGGTCAGCGCACGAGCCAAAAAAAATGATGGTCCCTATCGCAAAAAATGCGACCAGTGAAACTAAAAAACTTTTTTTCATAATTAAATCTCCGAGATATAAAAACTCCTATTAAATTATAATTCAAGGAAATCGTTTTAACAATGAAACAAGAAGAAAAAAACAAAAAAAAACAGTAAAAATTCGCGGCTTATTGCCGAAAAAACAAAATTTTACCAATAATTATGGCAAAGTAAAAAAATTAAAACTTGGGCATAAAAATCGGGCTGACCAATAAGTATTGTCATGCTGAACTTGATTCAGCATCTATGCTATATACAGTGCATAGATTCCGA
>DLYJ01000134.1 GCA_003447785.1 Treponema sp. | reverse complement strand
AAAAGTCTGCCGGAATCGTAACTGTTACGGTTTTAGTCTGTCCCTCAGTTACATCGAGCATATTCGCTTTATTTGCCGTAAAAGAAACAGTGTTTCCGCTGATTACAGGCGCATTAAAGCATGTACGGACAGGAGTTCCACCCACTGTTATTGAAAGGTTTGCAAGCTGGGCAAGATCTTCTGCATCAGCAGGAAGGTCCTGCTCAAACGTAAGTTGAATTGAAGAATTTTTACTTACAGTTTCATTACCGGCTGTTTTAGGTTCGTAACCATTTTCTGCAAGACGAAGGCGACGGGCACACACGGCTCTAATCTGTGTGGGATTATCTTCCGTTGTTTTTTCAATAACAACGGCCGTTGTATTTATGCTTTCCGGATTATCAATATAAATAACTGAAGAATCATAATCCCATTTTATAAACTGCCAGTCAGTATTTTCCGTAAAGGCAAGAGTAATTTTCTGTCCAAGTGAATAATCCTTTGTGCCGGCAAGATAAACGGAACCTTCTGAAGAATTGCCTGACAGGTTGACCGTTGCTTTTTCATCAGTTGCTTCCGTAATCAGATAATTCCAGCTTTTTGAATAATTCATTTTAATGTTATCCGAATCTGAAATTTCTTTTGAAAGGGTTACTTTAATGGTTTTAAATACTTCACCTGAATTAAACTGAATCGGTTTTGTTTTATCTACAGGAATTGTAAGAAGCCTTCCGGTTACCTGCGGCCTGGAAAAATGCTCAGCAATTGAAAAATCATCTGCGTTTGTAATTGAAATATTTTTTAAAAATGTCTGGTTTCCTGAAACATAGGCCCAGATTTTTCCATCATCATCAGTCTGTGCGGCTGCCCCCTGAGGAAGCTCTTCCGGCTGGAAGATAAAATTTTCTTCTGATAATTCTTTTGTAAAAGTAACAGAAATTGAACGGTCCCGGGCTACACCATTCGGTTCGTAACGCGGACTTGGTTCTCCGGAAACTGCAATTCTCTGGGTACAGACAGGCAGAATACGGACATTTGCTATGGGTCTTGCAAATTTTACAGTAGTTTTTGGAGAAGATGCATCTTCAAATAAAACACCTTCAATTTCTTCAGACAAGTTGTCGGCGCTTACCGCAGCCCATTTTATAAAGCTGTAAGAGTTGTTTTCCGTAAAGCTTACTTCAAAAAAATATCCGAGTTTACAGTCATAGTTACCGAACGGAACAGTTGAACCGGTTCCTTCTTCCGGGGTTACAAGCACGCTGAGAGATTCAGCCTTTTCCCATTCAATTTCTTTTTCAACGGACTTTTTTAAAACAGCCCCGTCAAGAAAGTTTTCACAGGCAGTAAATACTATACAAATTAATACCACCCCCATCATTAAAAAACGGAGAAGTGCAGAATTCAAACTTTTTTTCATAAAAAACTCCCGGATTGTTGTAAAACGGATACAGAATGACAGTTAAAGCCATGTCCAATACAGACTATTTTAACACAGGAATCCGGGATTGTCACAATTAGACCTTTCCCTTTCAGCCTCTAAAACAAATCCAGCATGGAGTCCAGGTAAACCGCTTCCCGCACTTCAAGCTGTCTTTCAGGCTTTGTCATGTAGTACAAAAGGAACTCCAGTACCACAGCACTTCCAAGCCCGCGGCCTTCAATCTTAAAGTTCGTAAATCCCATGGGAAGGTATGTTTCAAGAATATGGTGAATGCCGATAAACGCCCGGTTCTTCATTGCAAGCGAAAACCTGTAGCCGCCCTCTGCATCCGCTGAAGCACATCTGTGGTCGGAAACTTCTTCTCCAAGATTTTTGTGGCTCACGTTTTCATAGCACTTCTTTCGGTTTTTACAGCCAAAATCGCAGCACTCGTTACACAGGAATTCAGTCTTATCTTTCTGCTTTTGCGTGAGTTTTCCAAGGCGCCCGAACTCCTTGTTCAAACGAAAGTCAGGAACCACAAACTTAAAATCCGCCCGGTTCAGTTCCGCTTCAAAATCATCAAAATCCGTAAGAACCTTGGTAGTAGATGAAACAAGATAAAGTTCGGGATAATTTGCCTTAAGGTATTCCGCCAGCAGATCAGAATGAACAATCACGCCGTTCCGCTCATTACAAAACACCCTGCAAAGTTCATTGCACTTTTTATCAGCAAGATGCTCATTTCGTAAAAGTGAATTACTGAACGTAAGCCTGCAGGAAATTCCGTATTCATTCATCAGTGCAAGAACATCAGACGCATCCGATTCACCAAAACCGGCCCTTCCCCCGCCCCAGAGGCAGTCCGCCGGAGCCCCGTAAACAGAGCCGATATCACACCACTCATAAAACCAGTCCCGGTGCTCACGCCACAGGGGAAAAAAAGCCCTGTATAGTTCGTAAAACTCAAAGAGACCCGGCAGATGATAATGAGCAGTGAAGTGAGATTGATTTTTCATAAGACTATCCAGTAAGGTCATTACGTTCTCCTTTAAAGCCATGGCGGCAGCCGCACGCCAGGACAGCGCGAACAGAAATTGCAGGCTTTAGAATGCAATTGCCCATTATAAAAATAACCAGGGATGCTCCTATGCGCAAGCACAAAGTTTTATTTTGAGAATTTTTGCGTATTTACGCATTTTTTTAAGAAGAATTCGCGTCATATACGGCCTTCAAACTTTTTGAACGCAGGTTCATCTTCCCGAACGGGAAAATATTATTATAAATAAAGGCTTTTTATATTGATTTTCCCGTTCGGGAAAGTTATACTATTGGTATGAAAATTATTTCTGTTAAATCAATATCAGAAGCTGTGAAGACCCGCCGAAAACAACTGGGACTTACTCAATCAGAAACAGCCGCAATGTGTAATGTTGGAGCCCGTTTTTTTTCGGAACTTGAAAATGGGAAAGAAACTTTACAGATGAATAAGGTGCTTCACTGTCTTGAAATGCTTGGGATAAATCTCTATGCCGTAAATCGGGAAGATGATAAATGAAACTGAACGTTTTCTTTGGAAATAAAAAAGCAGGCTCTCTTGAATCAACAGAAAACCGTGGAGTAATTTTTGTTTATGATGAAAATTATTTGAATGACAAAAATTCAGTTCCACTCTCTGCTTCACTTCCTTTGCAAAGAGAGGAATTTTCTCAAAAGCAATGCATCCCTTTTTTCTCAGGACTTTTACCGGAAGAAGATTCGCGGAAAAAAATTGCTGACTATCTTCATATTTCTGAAACCAGCACTCTGAAATTACTTGAGGCATTAGGTGGAGAATGTGCAGGCCTCATTTCGATTTTAAGTGAAGATGAAGATAATTCATTTTCAAAAGAAACAAGTTATAAACTCGATTCAAAGAACTACGAGCCGCTTGACGATAACAGGCTTTCGGAGTTTATTGAAAAAATGAATACCCGGCCTCTTATCAAGGCTGATGATAAGTTACGGCTTTCACTTGCAGGTGCTCAGGAAAAACTCGCACTTGCAAAAATAAATGGAGAATGGTATTTACCATTAAATGGTGCTCCTTCAACCCACATTTTAAAACCTGCGCGAACAGGCAGTCTTTCTTCCCTTGCACAAAATGAATATATCTGTATGAAACTGGCAAAGAATTTTGGACTTCCTGTTCCTGATGTTGATTTGTTGAATATTGCAGGAAAAGATGTTTTTGTAGTTGAACGATATGACCGGATCCAAGAAGCAGATACAATTCAACGGCTTCATCAGGAAGATTTCTGTCAGGCTCTTGGAATTATGAGTACCTCAAAATATCAGAACGATGGGGGCCCGGGAATCTCTGACATTTTCAATACAATATTGAAAGTCTGCACGGTTCCGGCTTTGGAGAGCCAGAAATTCTTGAGATATGTGCTTTTCAATTATGTGGTGGGAAATTGTGACAGTCACGGAAAAAACTATTCACTGCTTTACAAAAATAATCGTATAGAGCTTTCTCCTTTGTATGATGTTGTTTCAACCATAATTTATTCAGGTCTTACTGACAAACTTTCAATGAAAATTGGAAAACACTACGAGATTCTGAAAGTAACCCAAGAAGATTTTTCTCTTTTATCTGAATCTTTGAACATTAAGTATTCCGTTCTTTCAAAAATATTTGATGATTTTGCCAAAAACTATATACCAGCTTTTGAGGAATTAAAGGAGGATGAAAAAATTTCCGGTGATGTACTTAATTCTATTTTTCAAGTTGTAAAATCCAGGTTTTGAATTGTATCACCTTCCGAAAACGGAAGGCCGCTCTCACTCTTAAATTCTTCTGCCGCTACAGCCGAGCCGGCAAAACGGCGCGGTTATTTTTTGTTTCCGTAATAGCGGGCTAATTTTGATATTATTATGTCTTCAAAATTTCTGCGGCCATCTATGATCGTATGAACAATTACCTTTTCACCGGAGATTTCATAAACGATTCGATAATAGCCCTGAATAAGCTCCCTGAATTGCAGAATTCCCTGTTTTTCCAGCTCGGGAACAATACGTCCGCTTTTAGGATGCCTCTGCAGGGACATTACATTTTCTTCAAATTCAGAAATTACCTTCTCAACATATTTTTCTGACAAAGAAAAATAATATTCAATGATTTCATTTAAATCGTCTTCTGCAAATTGTGAAACTATAACTTCATTTTTCACAGTTATATTTCCTTCTTAAATTTGCAAAAACTTCGGAAGCCGGTTTATATCTGCCTGCTTTTATATCCTGCCCGGAAAACTGAATGATTTTCAACAGATTAAAGGCATTTTTCATTTCCTGATAGGACTCTACATCCATTAAAACCGCCCGTGATTCTCCGTTTTGAGTAATTACAACAGGTTCTTTCCTGTCATTAACAAAATTCATCATATCTGCCGCATTAGTTTTAATATAGGAAATCGGTTTAATACATTCCTGAACATTTGTAATCATTTTTGTCTCCAGTCTTTTTATGGTACCATATTCCGACTAGATAATCAAATTTTTTGAACGCAGGTTCATCTTCCCGAACGGGAAAATATTATTATAAATAAAGTCTTTTTATATTGATTTTCCCGTTCGGGAAAGTTTAACTTTACTGCCCGTGCATTTTCCCACGTTTTTTTTTGGAAAACGACAAATCAGTCTATTTTCTGCGGCCGCCAGTCTTACGACAAATCAGGCAGTGCAAGAAGCTCTTGTTAGGTTATTTTTCTTGATGATAATGACTTCCACATTGGACAATTTTCAATGTGTCGCCGTCAACTTTATATACAAGTCTGTTCGCAGAATCAATTCGACGGCTATAATATCCTGAAAGTTCATGTTTCAGCGGTTCTGGTTGTCCACGACCTTTGTCTGCACCATTTCTTTCAATATCTTTTATCAGTTCATGAACCATTTTTATGAGTTTTTGCTGGTGAAGTTCAAAGAATTTACAGTAATCATCCCATGCAATATCAGCCCAAACTTTTATCATCAAAAATTCTCCATCAATTCATGGACCTTACCCTTCCCATTTTCTATTTGAGCTATACTTTCACGGAGATATTTCATATTTTCTTCAGAATATATATAGGGATCGTCTGATGCTTTTAATTCAAATGGGATTCCGTTTTCACGAATTGTTGCCTTGACGAAAGCAGTTATTGCTGTCGAAACATTCAGTCCAATTGAATTAATTATGCTCTCGAACAAACTTTTATCACTGTTTTCAATTTTTGCAGAAATTGTAGTCATATTTACTACCTCCAACTACAACCTACTACAACTTCTATCATTTGTCAATTTTAAAAGGTCGTATTAGAAAAGCACCCGCGTGTGGGGGGCTCTGCAGTTATTCTTTCTCACTCTTAAATTCTTCTGCCGCTACAGCCGGGCCGTCCCACCAGAGTTTTGTTGAATCATCATAAAGCATTTTTGCGGCATTGGATTCCATAAAATCCAGAAGAACTTTTTCCTCAGGTTGTTTTGTTTCATCTGCCAGCTGTTCTACGGCCATCATTGCAGTAAGGTCCATTGCTAATAATGTTTTTTCATTCGGCATAAATTACTCCAAACTAACTCTTTCACTTTTTAAATACTCAAGTGTGGAGAGTGCCTTTTCAGTTCTAAAACAAAACTGGTCTTGCAGACGTTCTGGAAGCAATAAACTTATGCACATTTTATCAGCCTGTTCACTGCCCATTTGACCGTAGAGATTTCCCATGTATGCAATAATCGTAGCGTTAGTATCATCATTAGCAATTTTGCCGGAAATCACATCATAGAACTTCATTGATTTTTTTATATCGGTAAAAATATTATCTTTTCTGTGTGCAACAATACAATGAAGCCAGTCCGTATCAGCAGTTTCAAAAATAAAACTGTTGAGTTTAGCTGCTCCAGATACTTTGTAAAATGAAATATTTGCATACTTTTCACTTTGAGGGATAAGACCTTTTGATTTGGCTTTAGTTGCAGAAATCTTAGCAAACGACTTTGCCTGCTCCTTTGAAGTTGTAAGATAAAAACCACGGCCAAAATCCTTATACATTGCGCATTTTTCTAAATCAGGATTTTTTACAACACAATAACTTCCGTGATACAGAATCATTCCGTCTTCTAAGTTTTTCATACAGCAGCCCCTTTGGATTGCAGATAGGCTTTTACTTCTTCAAAAACTGCATCATCACCTTCGACATGAAAAATACCAAACCCCTCGCGGATAAAAGGCAGCACATTATACTCAGCAAATATTTCTGCCGCCTGTTTCAAGGAAATTGCGTTTCTTTCGGCCATCATGCGTAAAATCCGTATCTGCATAAACAAAATCTGCTGACTTTCGTTCATAGTTTGTTCCTGACGTTTATTATATCATAATTTGGAAACCATATAAAACAAATTCCTGTCAACTCTCCAGCTGCCGCCGGGGAAAACTTATTCATCCGGGCCGGCAAAACGGCACGGTTAGTTTTCTGCCGAATACTCCGCATACGCGTAGGCGTTATGAAAATGAATTGATTCTTCTGTTTCGGCTTCTACTGTAAACCAGGTGAATTCCATTTTTTTGAGTCCCAGGTATACTTCGCGGACGACATCTTCTACAAAGCGCGGATTGTCGTAGGCGTGTTCCGTTACAAATTTTTCGTCCTGTCGTTTGAGAACTGTGTACAGCGGAGTTGAAGCGCAGGATTCTATCATTTGAATTACATCTTCTATCCAGAAAAATTTTGAGTACAAAAGCTTAACTTTTACAAAGCCGCGCTGGTTGTGAGCGCCGTAGTCACTGATTGCTTTTGAACACGGGCACAAAGTTGCAACCGGCACCTTTATCGAAATAAAAAAGCGGGCGTTGCGGGTAGGGAGCAACGGCGAAGCCGGCAAAACTCTCGAGGAGAGTTTTGAGCGAGTCTCGGTGAAGGCTATGCCTGAACCGTCTGAGCCCGCAGAAGGGGTAGCGGCCGGCGAAGCGGACGCGCAGGGGAAGGCTTCCCCCTCATTACGAATTGAATTAACTTCGCCTTCATAGCTGCATGTATATTCCATGAGTCCTGAACTTTGGGAAACCGGGGCTTTTTTTTCTATGAAGTATGGAAAAGTGATCCTGCCAAAGGCGCGTTCTGCATCAAGTTTTTTTCGGATTTCTTCCAGCATGTCGAGAAAGTTGTTCATTGAAATATCTGTATGATACTTGTGGAACACCTCGATAAAGCGGCTCATGTGGGTGCCTTTAAAATTATGAGGAAGGTTAACAAACAGATTAACCGTTGCGTTTGTGTTTTGAGTTTTTTTATTTTTATCCAGTACCTGGACCGGGTATTTTACGTTTTTAACGCCGACCTTCTGAAGTGGAACTTCACGATGATCGGCGCTATTTTGAATATCAATCATCACGCTTATAATAGCGGATTTTTAGTCTTGAAACAATGGTGTAGAAAGATATCTGTCACCTGTGTCCGGAAGAAGAACTACGATTGTCTTTCCTTCATTTTCCGGAAGTTTTGCAAGCTGGATTGCGGCGTGGAGGGCTGCCCCGGAAGAAATTCCTACGAGGACACCTTCCTTTTTACCTGCAAGTTTTCCTGCAGCGTATGCTTCGTCGTTTGCAACCGGGATAATCTTGTCATAAACCTTTGTATCCAGAACGTCTGGAATAAAGCCTGCACCGATTCCCTGGAGACCGTGCGGGCCTGCGGCCTGTCCTGAAAGTACGGCTGAAGTTTTTGGTTCAACTGCAACAATCTGAACTTCCGGTTTCTGTTTTTTGAGGTACTGGCCGACGCCTGTGATTGTACCGCCGGTTCCGACACCTGCAACAAAAATATCAACCTTGCCGTCTGTGTCTTCCCAGATTTCCGGGCCGGTTGTAAGAAGATGTGCCTTTGGATTTGACGGGTTTACAAACTGACCAGGAATAAAGCTGTTCGGGATTGTTTTTGAAAGTTCCTCAGCCTTTGCGATGGCGCCCTTCATGCCTTTTGCACCTTCTGTCAGAACGAGTTCTGCGCCGTAAGCCTTCATAAGCTGGCGGCGTTCAACAGACATTGTGTCCGGCATTACGATGATTACGCGGTAACCACGTCCTGCTGCAACAGAAGCAAGACCGATTCCTGTATTGCCCGATGTAGGTTCGATAATAACCGAATCCTTCTTCAATTTGCCGGCTTTTTCTGCGTCATCAAGCATCTGTCTTGCAACGCGGTCTTTTACCGAGCCGGCCGGATTTAAATATTCAAGTTTTGCAACAAGTTTTGCCTTGAGACCAAGTTCTTTTTCGAGATTCTTGAATTCAATCAAAGGTGTGTGACCGATAAGCTGGTCCACAGCAGTATAAATTTTTGACATAGCATCCTCCATTAAAAACCCGCGTCTGCGGTATTGTAATACATCGAGTCAAGGCACGCATGCGCTTAAAGCCTTGACTTCGCCGTTTTTAGGGTTTGTAATAAACCCTAAATCAGATTATAATTCATTTATACAACGAATTACCTACTATGTCAATAGGGTAATGGGATTTAAACCGTAAATCCTTTAATCATGTCTACAAGGGAATTAACTGCGTCGTTATTCTTTGTATTTGAATCAATTACAGACTTTGCCGTACCTTTCATTTCTGCCATTGAGAAAGAAACGTTTGCAGAAAGTTCACGGGCATGATGTGTCATCTGGTTAAAGTCCTTGATGCGGTCAAAGAGTTTTGAACTTTCGCCCAGCATTTTCTGTGAAGCATCTGTCAGGGAATCCGTTGTTGAATTCAACAGGTGCATGGTTTCGAGGATGCTTTTTGCGGCACTCTGCTGTTCGCCCATTCCGCTGTAAATTTCTTTCATCAGGCCGTCCATCTCGGAAATCCGTTCGCCCACAATCCTGAAGGACTGGGCAGAAACGGCAGACGACTCGCCGATTTCGGAAATTGAAGTCGTTACGTTGCTCAAAAGTTTTTTGATTTCGCCGGACTGCTTTGCAGAAGTTTCTGCAAGTTTACGGATTTCGTCAGCAACTACGGCAAAACCTGCACCTGCTTCTCCCGCGTGAGCCGCTTCGATTGCGGCGTTCATTGCCAGGAGGTTTGTCTGGGAAGCAATCTGTGCAATTGCCTGGTTTGCAAGGTTAAGGCTTGCACTCTGTTCGGAAATCCGGGCAACCTGCTCGGTTACCAGAGCCTGCTTGGCCTTACCGTTTTCTGACTCTGCAACCAGCTTATCGTATTCTGCCGAGATTTTTTCTACGGTGCTGTTTACTGAGTTTATATTTGAAGAAATCTCTTCGATGGATGTTGACGACTGCTGAATTGCACCGCCCTGATCCGAGATTTTACGTTCAATCGTTTTCAATTCATTTTCTACAACATCTACGCCTGCACTGATTGAGCCGATTACATT
>DLYJ01000133.1:9441-22085 GCA_003447785.1 Treponema sp. | reverse complement strand
AGCACAATCAGCGAAGTAAAAGTAACCAGACTTGCAAGCGGACTCCCTGTGGGCGGCGATCTTGAATACGCAGATAAACTGACCCTCGCACGCAGTTTCCGCGGCAGAATCAACCTCTAAAAAAAATTCAAAAAAAATTAAATTTTTTGCTAAAGTCAATTTTCCTGTCTCCGATATGTAATATATAGGGTGGTAAACCCGGGGACTACAGCGCAATGTAAACAGTTGACTCTGTAGTATTACAACCAGATCTTACAAGGAGATAATATTATGGTTATTAATCACAACATGAGCGCACAGTTCGCACAACGTTCTACTGGACTTACAGAGTTAAGCAACACAAAGAACATGGAAAAGCTTTCATCAGGCATGAAAATCAATCGCGCCGGTGATGATGCATCAGGATTGGCAGTATCTGAGAAAATGAGAGCACAGATTCGCGGTATGAATCAGGCTTCTACAAACGCTCAGAACGGTATTTCTTTTATCCAGACAACTGAAGGATATTTGCAGGAAACTACAGATATCATGCAGCGTATTCGTGAACTTGCAGTACAGTCTTCCAACGGTATTTACTCTGACGAAGACCGCATGCAGATTCAGGTTGAAGTTAGCCAGCTCGTAGCAGAAGTTGACCGCATCGCTTCTCAGGCTCAGTTTAACGGCATGAACATGCTTACTGGTCGCTTTGCTCGCCCAACTGGTGAAAATACAGTTACTGGTTCTATGTGGTTCCACATCGGTGCTAACATGGATCAGCGCACACAGGTTTACATCGGAACAATGTCTGCAGCAGCTCTCGGCTTGCGCAACGTTGGTTCTGAAGAAATCATGTCTTTGGCAGCTCCAGACGATGCTAACCGCGCAATCGGTACAATCGATGAAGCTTTGAAAAAGATCAACAAACAGCGTGCAGACCTTGGTGCATACCAGAACCGTCTCGAAAAGACAGTTGTAGGTTTGGACGTAGGTGCTGAAAACCTCCAGGCTTCTGAATCACGCATCCGCGATACAGATATGGCTAAAGAAATGGTAGACTTCACAAAGAACCAGGTATTGAGCCAGGCTGGAACAGCAATGATTGCACAGGCAAACCAGAGCGCACAGAACGTTTTGAGCTTGCTCCGCTAGTAAGGCTTTCCGGGACTTATCCCGGAAGTGAAACTTCTTCACAAGAGACCGCGCATCAGGTGCGCGGTCTTATTTTTTTATCTGCAATTAGTCCGGCAGGACTTAAAGCTTTTTTCTGTAGAGGGCGGGAGTTAATTCGTACTTTTTCTTAAACGCCCTCTCAAAATGTGTTGAATCTGAAAATCCTGTCCGCTCAGCAATTTCTGCAACAGGTAAATCTGTGTCTTTTAAAAGTGTTGTGGCAATTCTTAAACGAAGGTCAATTATGTAGGAAATGACAGAAAGTCCCGTCATCGCCTTAAATTTTTCATTTAAGGCAGTGCGGTTAGTCCCGAACTGGCGCGAAAGGCCTTCAAGGGTAAGTTTCTGATTGTAATTTTCCATAATGAAATTCAGGATTTTCTTGAATTCATCAGGAACATTATCCATTTTTTTTGTCTTGCTTTCGGCAATTTTTTCCGGCTTTGCCGACTCTACAAGCTGAACTGTCAAAAACAAAAGTTCGGTCAGAAAAGAGCGTGTTCTGCACGGCCACCAGCCGGAAGGCTGCTCCGTAAGTTCGATGCGTGCATTTTCCATCAGATTATCAATTCGTTTTGCACTCTCCGGTGCAATCTGAACGATAAAGGAATATCTTTCATTCAGGATAAAAGGCCTGAGCAGCATGCGGTTCTCTATAACCTCGCTGTCCGTGTCCATACCTTTCTGACGGATATTTTCAAAATTCAATTTTTTGTTTAAAAAACGCGGATGAAAGTAGAAGGTCCTTGCTTTGACTGCGTCAGGCTTTTCCAGTGTGATTCTGTCATTTTCGTTGAGGCAGATGATGCAGGGGGCAAAAAGCATAAACTGACTGCCGTTGATTTCTGCAGACGTGTTGCCCTTCTGAACAAGGATTATCCTAAACCGCTGGGGTGAAAAATGTTCAATTCCTGAAATTTCAGAAGAAAAAACAGGTTCAATACGCAGTTTTTCGGACTTTATCGCTGTCGTAGAAAATTCCATTTTTACCTCCCGGGGCTTTTTTTGATTATAACAGACAATTTAACATTTGATAAGGCGCAAACAAAAGCAGACCTGCTTTTATAAACAGGCCTGCAGCTTTTAATCAAACTGATTTTCTACAATCCGGAATTAGAATTTGTTGAGGAAGTTCTTGAGGGCATCCCATGTTTCTTTCTGAGCGTCTGAATCGCTGTAAAGAGCCTGGCTGCCGTGCTTGCTTGGTGTTTCAGGTACAAAGAGAGTTTTGTCCTCTGAAGCAATGTTGTCAAAGATTTCTTCAACCTTTGTCTTTTCGCTTGGCTGGCATGAGATGAATGTGGGAACTTCTACGCTGTCTGCCATGAAAGAAACCCACATTTCTGATCTGCCCATTGAACCAAAGTATTCGCCCGGTGAAAAACTGATAACGCCGTTTACCTTGTCAGCATTCTGACTGAACATGGTAATTACAAGACTTGATGAATACGATGAACCCCAGAGAATAAATTTACCCTGTACATAATTCTTTGTAACATAATCAATTCCTGCCTGGATATCCGGCATTGCATCGATAAAGCGGTTCTCTTTGCCCTTTGCAAGAGCAAGTTTTGCAGTTTCGTTTTCTACACCATTGATTGCCTGGCCTGAGCGCTGGTCAATTGCCACACAGTTGAATCCGAGTTGATTTAGTTTTGGGGCGATTTCACGATACTCGCCCCGTGACCATTTTGCACGGTGACACAACAGAATCATCGGTGCTTTTTTGTCATAGGGCATGTAAACGTCAGCAGTTACTGTAAGCCCGTCCGATGCTTTAAAAGTTACTGTTTTTGGTGAATCAACTTTTTTTCCTGAGTATCCTGCACCAAACAGCGGAAAAAGGCTTCCAGCCAGCAAAATGCAAAGTGCGCAAACCATTGTTCTTTTCATACTAATTCTCCTTGATAAAGCTTCTGCACTGGCCGCCTTTTTTCAGGAGGTCAGCGGTCAAATGCAGGCTTTGTTTTAAGATGTCTTTATAATGCACCTGAATCAAAGAGAAAAAAATTGAAAACTTACATTAGAATTCGGCAAATCTGCAATTTATCCTTTCATGCAACTGGTACAGCCCATAATCATGACGTGTTTTTTAGTGTCGCTGCGGTTAAAAAGGCGGGCAATCAGATATCCTTCCGGCAGAACTTCCCTGCCGCATACAGGACAGCGGCGTTCGGCACCCCGCTCGGGATGGGGATAACAGTGAGGACAGCCCATAACGTTCATCCGTTGGTCCGGAGTGTTCATGGGGCGGAAGATGCGGCTTGTCAGTTCTTCGCCTTTTGCAAGGGGAGTGTTACACATGGGGCAGCGTACAAATTCAACCTTGCCGGATTCGGTTTTCTGCGTCTTCAGACGGCTTTCGGCATCGTTTTTGAGGGAACGGGACAAATTCAACCTGTAAAGCACTGACAAAAGCCAGATTAAAACGGACAGTGCAACTGCCGCAGCAAAATATACCATAATGCAGATATTATAACGCACCATCAGGATTCAAAAAAGCGCTCTACTTCTACAACATTGTTTTTTCCATTATAATTTACATCATCTTTAATCTTACAAGAGGAATAAACAATGAAAGCACTTGTTGTCGGAAGCGGTGGACGTGAACACACTATCGCATGGAAACTCGCTCAAAGTTCAAAAATTGATGAAGTAATCTGCGTCCCGGGAAACGGCGGTACAGATTTTGAAACAAAATGCCGCAATATCGATCCAAAAAATCTGCCTGCAACAAAAGAGCTTTCTTTTATTGATGCGGCTGTAAAAATCGCAAAAGACGAAAAGGTTGAATTTGCCGTTATCGGTCCGGAAGACCCGCTGGCAGAAGGAATTGCAGACGCTTTATGGAACGCAGGCATTCCCACAGTTGGTCCAAAGGCAAAAGGTGCAGCCCTGGAAGCATCAAAGGACCTTTCAAAAGTATTCATGAAAAACCACGGTGTTGCCTGTGCAGCATCCGAAACTTTTACAGATAAAGACAGCGCACTTGCTTACGTACGCAAAATGGGCGCTCCTATCGTTGTTAAGGCTGACGGTTTAGCAGCAGGGAAGGGCGTAGTTGTTGCAAAGACACTGGAAGAAGCAGAAAAAGCAGTTAACGACCTGATGGAAGGCTCTGTGGGGGATGCAGGTAAAAAACTTGTAATCGAAGAATACCTGCGTGGAATTGAAATCTCAGTTCTCGCCGCTGTAAGCGTAACGGAAGAAACAATTAAATCCGGCAAGGCATGTATCAAGGCATTCCTTCCGGCCCGGGACCACAAACGCCTCATGGACGGTGCTAAGGGACCAAATACAGGCGGAATGGGTGCAATCTGCCCTCCTCAGGATGTTACAAAAGAAACAATGGATGCTTTTGAAAAAACAATCCTCCAGCCGACACTCGACGGTATGATTAAAGAAAAAATGGACTACCGCGGATTTATCTTCTTTGGCCTTATGATTACAAAAGACGGTCCGAAAGCCCTGGAATACAATGTTCGTCTCGGTGACCCGGAAACACAGGCTGTTTTGCCGATGATGGATTTTGACTTTGTTGATCTCTGCCAGTCTATCATGAACGGAACTCTCTGTGACTTTAACATGAAGTGGAAGTCGGGCTTCCAGGTGGCTCCGGTTGCAGTAAGCGGCGGTTATCCGCTCAAATACGCCAAAGGCAAGGAAATTACAATCGATCAGAAAAAGATTGATTCAACAGGTGCAAAGGTATTTATCGCAGGTGCAATTAAAGAACGCAGACATGATTCTGAAGGTCTTTTGACAAGCGGCGGCCGCGTCCTTGCCTGCTCGGCACACGGAGACACTTTTGACGAAGCATGGAACAAAGCATACGACGCCCTCAAGGGAGTTGATTTCCAGGGAATGTTCTACCGCAAAGACATTGGTCTTCCGGGCGCTGCAGAAAGCAACTGATTTTTTTCAGTAACCGTGATTTTAAATCTTGCTGAGTAAGACGCGTATTCGTCTTCCGGAGAATTATAAGCAGAACATTCAAAATCAATATAAAATGAGCCGGTGGAAGCCGGCTTTATTTTTATAGTCCGGTCAATTGATTTCTGCTCATCATGAGACAGTTTTTCCTTAATCTCAGATGTTGTTATCCATAGGTCTGACAGGCCGTCATTGTAAGTAAAAGTCTGCCATTCATGATTCTCTTTCTGAGAATAAAGAATAATATCAAATTCTGTTCCGCTGTATTTTTTATCAAGGGCGCCTGTGATTGTAAGCGTGCAGAATTCACCCTGGGCAAAATCAGATTTATCGCAGACAGCAGTCACGCCTTTTAAAACAGGAGATTCATGCTCTTCCTCTTCGTCTCCCATAAAAAAGTCTCCGAAAGGAAGAAAAGGTAAACATGAATTCAACAGGATCGAAGTAAATAATACGAGTGCTGTCAGTGCTATTTTTTTCATCATCAGTCCCCCACTATAATGGCTCTGACGGCAGAAAACTCACCGACACACTGCTCTTCTTCCTGATTATCTGCCTTAAAATAAAAATGAAGCTTATAGAGCCCTTCTGCCGGAATCAAAATCGTAACGGTTTTATTTATTGAATTGAATTCTTCTGCCGTGACAGTCTGTCCAGCGGACCAGCCCCGAGTCCAGTCCTGCTCGCCTTCAGCTTTATAAATCATCTGGATATGCTTAAAGTCCGAATCTATCTCCTTGTAAAGCTCCCAGTAGATTCTGCAGTTTTTATATTTTGAATCGAGAGTTCCGGTCACAGACGCAGTTATATTTTGATTTTTCCGGATTGAATCTGCACTTAAATTGACGGAGAGTGTTTCAATTTTTTCGGTAATCCAGGTAGCGTCAGAGTAATTACAAAGATCTGGACAGCCTGTAAAAAGAATCAGCAGAAATGCGGCCGGTATCAAAAAAATCCTTTTCATAAAAAACTCTCTTGTCTTAAATTATTCTTATAACAATTTTAACCCGAAGGTCATGAGAATTCAACAAAAAAACCCGGTCCACTTCACAGGAACCGGGTTTTGCTTTTATACTCTGAATAATAAATCCGTGTAGCTTGGGAAAGGTTTGTACTTTTCGCCAAGGATTGGTTCGATACGGTCGGCGATTGCCCGGGTCTTTTCCATCTGAGGAATGATTTTGTCCGCGTAGTCACGGGCCTGTTTTACAACATCGTCCATCGCATTTACATTTGAATGCATTTTAATCAGTTTCTGGGTTTCGTCATCAAGCCAGTCTGCCAGGGCAGTAATCTGGCTCAGGGTTGTTGTCTGGGCCGTACACTTTGCTCCAGGAACAACTGCTGAAACGCGGGTAACTGATTCTGCAACGTCGCTCATGTAAGCGTAGCTTGCAGGAAGGATGTCTTTGTAAATCATATCGATCATTGTGTTTACTTCGATATTGAGAACCTTGCAGTATTTTTCCAGTTTAACTTCGTGGTGGCTCTTCATTTCGGTTTCTGTGTAAACACCGTACTTGCTGAACATTTCGATGTTCTGCTTATCCAGGTAGTGTTCCATTGCATCTGGAAGAGTCTTAAGGTTCATCAGGCCGCGCTTTTTGGCCTCTTTAACCCATTCATCATCATAACCGTTTCCGTTAAAGATAATCTTTTTATGTTCTTTAACAGTCTTTTTAATCAAAGCCTGAAGTTCAGTATTCAAATCTTTTGCAGATTCCAGCTGTGTTGCAAATTCATCAAGTGTTTCTGCAACGATTGTATTCAATACAACATTTGGTCCGGAAATTGAAAGTGATGAACCAAGTGAGCGGAATTCAAATTTATTTCCGGTAAATGCAAACGGAGAAGTTCTGTTGCGGTCAGTTGTGTCTTTTGGAATTGCAGGAAGAACGCTTACGCCAATCTTCATCTTTTCCTTTGACTTCTGGCTGTAAGGAGTTCCGTTTTCGATTGAATCAAGAACGGCCTGAAGTTCTTCGCCGATGAACATTGAAATAATTGCCGGTGGAGCTTCGTTTGCGCCAAGACGGTGGTCGTTTCCTGCAGATGCAACGCTGTCCCGGAGCAAATCCTGGTGCTTGTCAACTGCCTTAATTACGGCTGTCAAAAGCAGGAGGAACTGGGCGTTTTCCCGGGGAGTTTCGCCAGGTTCAAGCAGGTTGAATCCGTCGTCCGTGCTCATGGACCAGTTATTGTGCTTTCCGCTGCCGTTTACGCCCGCAAAAGGTTTTTCTGCAAGAAGACAGTAAAGACCGTGCTTTAAGGCAACCTGCTTCATAAGCTGCATTGTGAGCTGGTTCTGGTCTGCACTCAGGTTTGTTGTAGTAAAAATCGGAGCCATTTCGTGCTGGGCAGGAGCTACTTCGTTGTGTTTTGTCTTGCTTAAAATGCCCAGCTTCCACAGTTCGGTATCAAGGTCAGCCATAAATTCTGCAATGCGGGGCTTGATTGAACCATAATAGTGGTCATCCATTTCCTGACCTTTTGGCGGCATTGCACCAAAAAGCGTGCGACCGCAGAACATAAGGTCCTTGCGCTGTTCCCAGAGTTTTTTATCAATGAGGAAGTATTCCTGTTCAGGACCTACTGTTGTGATTACGCGTTTTGCAGTTGTATTGCCAAAAAGGCGCAAAATACGGAGAGCCTGTTTGTTGAGGGCTTCCATTGAACGCAAAAGCGGAGTTTTTTTATCGAGAGACTCGCCTGTATAGGAACAGAAGGCTGTGGGAATGTACAATGAACCGTCTTTAATAAAAGCGTAGGAAGTCGGGTCCCATGCTGTGTAACCCCGGGCTTCAAAAGTTGCGCGGATACCTCCGCTGGGGAAAGATGAACCGTCAACTTCGCCCTTAACAAGTTCCTTTCCGCTGAATTCCATGATAACTCCGGAACCGTTGGGCGAAATAAAACTGTCGTGCTTTTCTGCGGTAACACCTGTCAACGGCTGGAACCAGTGTGTAAAGTGAGTTGCACCCTTTTCCAGCGCCCAGTCTTTCATGGCATTGGCTACGATATTAGCCACATCAAGTTCGAGGGGCGAGCCCTGCTGAATTGTTCTTTTTAATGATTTGTAGGTGTCTTTCGGGAGACGAGCTTTCATTACATCGTCATTAAAAACCATGCTGCCAAAAATTTCTGGAACGTTTACCATTGGGATCTCCGTTTTAGTTTATTATCGGAATAAAATAGTGAATTCACGGGCATTCTAGCATTTTATAACAAAAAGATAAATAGAATTTAAATCTCCATTATCTCGAGCTATGTTATAATGTATTAGTATGTTTATCAGTAATCCTTACAAGCAAATCGCCTCTGCCCTGCAAAAAGAACGTGTTCTCCTTAACGGCGAAAAGAAGAATCTGGCACGATTTACAAATTCCATGCTCAGAATTATTTCCGTAATGATGACTGTGATTTTTGCCGTTCTCTGCGTATTCGGAATCAAGGTTTTTAATATTAATTATTTTATTGTCTATCTGACTTCGTTTTTTGTTTTTCTTCTTCTCAGCATTCACATTTATTTTAACATCAAAAGAAAACGGAACTGCTATCTTTTTCCCACATATTGCTTTGTCCTTTATTTATACGCATTTGGATTTTTTGTAAGTTTTGCCTCAATCGCAAATCCCCATGCGGCAACTTCCATCATCTGCTTTCAGATTATCTTTCCGCTGCTGATTTTTGACCGTTCTATAAGGGTCAATCTGCTTGTTCTTTCCGTTTGTATAATTCATACGGTTCTTTCATACATATATAAAGATCCTGCTAACTTTAAACTCGATCTTTTCAATGGAATTACATTTACCCTTCTTGGAATTGCAATCGGCGAATACGAACGCTATCAGCGCATCATCGCTTTTGAAAAAGACCGTATTCTGCGCTGGCAGAAAGACACTGACATGCTTACCGTTCTTCCTAACCGCCGCAGGCTTTTTGAACGTTTGACAGAAATTCAAAACAACCAAGAACCGCTGAACGGACTTTTTATGATTGATATCGATCATTTTAAGGATTTTAATGACACCCTCGGCCACCAGGCAGGCGACGAGTGCCTTAAAGTGCTGGGTAAATGTTTTGCGGACTTTGGAAAGCAGAACGAATTTGAATTTTACAGATACGGCGGCGAGGAGTTTTGTGCCCTTACCGCAAAATATAATTATGATGAATTAGGGAAAATGGCTGAGGCTCTGCGCGCAAAGGTTCAGAATCTTGGAATTCCATTTGAAAGCGAACCCCTCAAAGTTGTTACCATCAGCGTAGGCTACACTGATCATGTAAAAGGTGCGCGCTACGAAAAGACAATAAAAAATGCGGACGACGCCCTTTACAAAGCAAAGAGAGCCGGCCGCAATTGTATCGAAGGAAGCAAGTAAACTAACGTAAAACTGGAGTCTTTATGAGGCGGACAAGCCGCCTCGTCCTGTAATGAAGTTCTTTAACTTCGCCAGACTGCTAGCGCAAATCTGGTGTCTTA
Organism: Treponema sp.; assembly: GCA_003447785.1. Lineage (GTDB taxonomy): Bacteria > Spirochaetota > Spirochaetia > Treponematales > Treponemataceae > Treponema_D. Next base: position 12,520 of record DLYJ01000133.1, on the reverse strand, counting down.
ATCCAATCCTGGTCGGTGTAAGTGCGGTTTTCGCCGCCCATACTCCAGATGAATGTATAGTTGCTTGTACCTGCACCTGAGTGGATTGACCAGCTCGGGTTGATTACAGCTTCGTCATTGTGCATTACGATATGGCGTGTTTCCTGTGGTTCGCCCATAAAGTGGAATACAACCTGATCTTCCGGAAAGTCAAAGTAGAAGTAAACTTCCATGCGGCGTTCATGAGTGTGAGCCGGCATTGTGTTCCATACAGAACCTGTTTCAAGGTGAGTCATACCCATAGAAAGCTGACATGTTTCAAGAATATCCGGGTGGATGTACTGGTTGATAGTGCGGTCATTACTTTCTGCCGCAGAACCCATGTGAATGTGGTTTGCCTGTTCATAAGTAATGATGCGGCTTGGATATGAGCAGTGAGCCGGTGTTGAATTCATATAGAATTTTGCAGGATTTTTCTTGTCCTTGCTTTCGAGAGTTACATCTTTTGTTCCGGCGCCAAGGTAGAGTGCGTCGTAGTGGTTAACTTCGTATTTTTTACCGTCAGCAACAACAATACCGTCACCGCCAATGTTAATCATGCCAAGTTCACGGCGCTGAAGGAAAAAGTCTACACCAAAGTCTTTCATGGCGTCGATGTTTTTATCAAGTTTTACAGCCTTATCTACAGGCATGGCACCCATTGTTACGATACGGTCAATGTGGCTGTAAACTGCAGAAACATCATTTTTGATAAAAATGTTCTGTACAAGGAACTCTTTGCGCATTTCTTCAGTAGTCATGCGTTTAAATGGTTCTTTACCAGTTGAATAGCGAATATCCATTATATATACCTCTTTTATTGAATTGAATTGAATTAGTCTTCTTTGAATGCGTCAGCAACACCCTGGCCAAAGGCTTTTGCAGTGTCACCGATTTTTTTGCCGACAGTTCCGATTTCTTTGCCGGCTTTTTTTGCTGCATCTCCGATTTCTTTACCTGTATCAGCAGCTTCTTTTCCGGCTTGTTTAGCAGAAGTAGCCGCATCTTTACCTGCTTTTACAGAGCTGTTTACAGATTCTTCTACAACTTCTTCCGGTGTGGGCTCGTCAGCCTTTCCATTTGCAAATACTGTTGCAGATACCAAACTAAAAATGACCAATAAAGATAAAATGTGCTTTTTCATACTTATACTATATCGCGAAGTTTTGAATTATTCTACACTGGTTGCCTGTATAAATGTTCTCATCAAGCCTTCGCTGTCGGTTGTGATTTTAAACGGACCGATTACCGTTACGGGAGTTTCCTGAGCAGGAACTGCTTCTCCAAAATCCCACTTAAATTCCATGCCCTGCTGGCAGCAGGCAAGTGCGTCGCGGATAATCACTGCGTTTGTCATCTTTCCCTTATTGTCAGGAAGCTGGTAAAAATCGCCTGAGATTCTGATGATTTTGTCCTTGTATACTTCGGGCTGCATCATCATGTCAAAAACCTGGGCATAAACCATATTTGCGTTCATCACGCTGATGTCAAAATCCACGCCTTCTGTGGCTGTCATGGCTTTTTGTTTTTCTTCAAGTTCTTTATCAATTTCTTCAAGGGCAATCTGTGTCTGTTCGTCGATAAAACTGCCTGCCTGTTGCGGAGACTGCTTTTTTGTACAGCCGGTCAAAGCGGCCGCGATTGTAAGGGCGAGCGCAGCGAGAACGGCCGCGAAAGCGAGCCGGTCGGAGGCGGGCAACGCCCTAGCCGGAGCCCTGAAAAGCGCGAAAGCCGCCCGATTATTAAAAATCATGCAAACCTCCCTGCAATGCAAAAGCCGATAAATGCCACAAGGTCTGCCGCTACAATTGTTGAACCTACCGGGGTGCCTGCAAGGACAGAAATTATAAGGCCGGCCAGTGCGCAGATTACTGACACGATGGCAGAGCAGACTGTTACTGACTTAAAACTCTTGAATACCCGCATTGCCGACAGTGCAGGAAAGATGACGAGGGCGCTTATTAAAAGTGAACCTACGAGATTCATTGCGAGCACGATGATTACAGCGATTATGATTGCGATTACAAGATTGTAAATTGAAGCGTGGGTTCCGATGGCCTGTGCAAAGTCCTGGTCAAAGGTTACCGCAAAGATTTTGTTGTAAAAAATAAAGAAAGCGATTATTACACAAATCGAAAGCACGGCGCACAAAATTACCTGGCCTTTTGTCAGAGTCAAAATCGAGGTTGAACCGAACAGTGTTGTGCAGACATCGCCCGAAACATTTGCCGAAGCCGAAAATACGTTCATCAGAAGATAACCCAGAGCCAGCGATGCAACGCTTATCATCGCAACTGCCGCGTCTCCCTGAATTTTTGTATTTTTTCCCGTGCGTAAAAGCATGATGGCCGCAATTATTGTCACCGGCAGAACTATGTACATATTATTTGTAATTCCGGTTACCGCTGCCACAGCCATGGCGCCAAATGCCACATGGCTCAGGCCGTCTCCAATAAAGGAAAAGCGTTTGAGTACCAGAGTTACGCCGAGAAGGGACGAACACAGGGCAATCAGGATGCCGACGATAAAGGCGTATCTTACAAAGCTAAAACTAAAGTATTGAATTAATTGGTTTAACATACATTTTCCTTATCTGACCGGCGCAATCCGGACAATTTGTATAATGAACGAACTGGTCACGGGTGCCGTAAAAAAGGTCCTGTCCGATGTGGAGCACATGTGTAGCGTATTTTAAAGCCGCCTCGATATCGTGACTAATCATTATTATTGTAATTCCGCTGGAGTGAAGTGTTTGAATCAAATCGTACATTTCTTCTGTTACCTGCGGGTCCAGTCCCGTAACAGGTTCGTCCAGGAGGAGCATTTTCTGGGTTGCACAGAGGGCCCGGGCAAGAAGAACACGCTGCTGCTGGCCTCCGGAAAGTTCCCGGTAACAGCGGTCTGCAAGTTCGTAAATGCCCATTTTGACCATGTTCTGTTCGGCAAGCAGTTTTTCTTCCTTATTGTACCACGGGCGCCGTCCGCATCTGCTCTGACATCCGCTTAAAACAATCTCGCGCACGGATGCCGGAAAATCTTTTTGAACCATTGTCTGCTGAGG
>DLYJ01000133.1:0-9313 GCA_003447785.1 Treponema sp. | reverse complement strand
AGGATTGTCTTCATCAGAGTGGACTTTCCCGAGCCGTTTTCTCCGATTATTGCAAGATAATCGCCTTTGTTTACAGAAAAACTAAGGTCATTGATGATTATTTTTGAATCATAACCCAATACAAGGTTGTTACAGGTTAATTGTGCCATTTTTCTATTTAAGTGACTGCTCAATGTGAGCAAGGTTTGATGCCATCGTTCCAAGGTAGGTTTTACCGGAACGAGATTGTTTTTGTGTCGTAGACTGCATTGAGTCCAGTTTTATTATTTTTGTGCCCTTAAGGCCGCTGTTTTTGATTATTGTCTTTGCAAGCTTTAAGTCCGAACTTTCCGTTACATAAACGTTTTTTAAGCCCAGTTCCTTTGCCTTGTCGGTCAAAAATGCTACAGTCTGAAAACTTGCTTCTGTTTCTGCCGAGCATCCGGAGAATGCGGCAAAGTATTTAAGCCCAAACTCATCGGCCAGATAGCGGAACGGAAATCTGTCGCAGACTAAAAGAGTTTTTTCCGGCAGTGAACCGAGCCTGGTCTGGTACTGGCTTTTAAGTTCATTAATCTGTGCAATATAAGAAATCAGGTTGTCTGCGTACAGGGTCGAGTTTTCAAGATCAAGGATTTCAAGGCATTCTGCAATTTTGCAGGAAGCAATCATTGCGTTGTTGAGCGACAGCCACACATGCTCGTCAAGCTCAATATCCCCAAGGTCTTCAACTTCATCTTCCTGCATGCCTTCCACATGTTCTTCCTGGACAACCTGTTCGGCAAGAAGGTTCATTAAATTGATTATGAGCATATTTGGGTTCTGCACGTTTTTTAAGGCGTCATCAACCCACGCGTCAGACTCGCCGCCGACGTAAATAAAGAGGTCTGCAGTGCTGATTTTTATAATGTCTGCGGCTGTGGGCTGGTATGAATGCAGGTCAGTTCCGTTTTTAATCAGAAGTGACAGATTTACAGACGGGCTATCCTTTGCAATAGTCTTAGCCCAGTCGTATGCAGGGAAAATTGTTGCAACTACATTGAGCTTCTGATTATTATCCTGTTTTTTGTGGCACGAAGTTCCGGTACAAAGTGCTCCCACACTAAACAAAAATATTCCCGCAAAAAGTGAAAGCTGTCGGATTAGTTTTTTCATTTTAATTTTATTCTCCTTTAAAGCCTCGGCGGCAGCCGCGCGCCAGGACGGCGCGAACCGCAATTGCAGGCTTTAGAATGCAATTGCCCATGATAAAAATTACACGGACGTAATTTTTATCGTGCCTCCATAAATAGGGTTGCTGGCTGTCGGAATGCTTATTTGCATTCCTTACAAAGTCCATAAATTACTGTTTCGCTTTTGTTGAGTTCAAAACCTTCGTTGCCGTTAAGCATTTGCGACAAGCGGTCTGCGTCATTGCCTTCCATTTGACATATTCACCTTAAAAGGTCAAGTTCAGGCGTTACTTTCCATCCATTTCTGGATGCCCGCTACAACGTCAGGATCGATATCGTGTTCTACGCGGCAGGCATTTTCTTCTGCCTGGTCTTCGCTCAAACCTGTTATTTTTACAAGAAATTTTGTCAGAAGTTTATGGCGGCCGTAAATATCTTCTGCCTTTTCACGGCCCTTTCCGGTTAGTTTAATTGTGTTTCCCAGATTGAATTGAATATAGCCGTCTTTTTCCAGAAGTCCCATTGCGCGGCTTACACTTGGACGGCTTACATTCAATTTGTGCGCTACATCAACCGAGCGTACAAATCCGTTTTCCTGTTCCAGGCGCAGGATTGCTTCGAGATAGTCTTCTCCAGATTCGTACATTGGTTCCCCCTTCTTTATATGTTAGCACAACCTAACCAATGTTGTATAGTCTGTTTTTACCGCAAATCGCCGGCAACATCAAAGCAGCGGTCACCGATTTTTTCGATCTGACGGATAATGTCCATATAGTAAAGCTCAGCGCGTACATCGGCTCCGTTTTCAAGACGCTTGCGGGCAATCTTACGGAGTTCAGTGCGTTCGTTGTCAATCTGCTGTTCAAGTTCAGAAGCAAATTCAAATTCTGCAGGTGTAAGTTTCTGAATCTTTGTAACGTTTTTGTGGATAAAGTACAAAAGCTGGCGTGCAAGTTCAAAATAAGGAATAAGGCGGTTAAAGTCTTCTTTCTTGAATACAACCTGTTTTTCCAGAGCCTTTTTAATCTGAATTGAAATGCTCAGACAGCAGTCAGACATGCTTTCCATTTCGCCTGTGATGCGCATCATGAGCTGAACATTGTCCTTTGCTTCGTCCGAAAGGTGGAGGTGCTGACACTTAACGAGGTAAGCAGTCAGGGTTTCCTGCATCTGGTCGCAGTAGTCTTCAAGTTCAACAATTTTCGGATGGCGCTCCCTGATAAAGGTATCGTCAAAGTTTGCAAGACCTGCCTGCAGTTCATCAAACATCAGAACGACATTTTCTGAAAATACTGTGATTTCTTTCTGCGCCCTGAATACACAGCCATCCGGAGACTCGACGGCAAGACGCTCATTCCATTCAAGATGGTATTTTGGCGAATCTTCCTTAACATCGTCTCGGATAAACTTTCGTGTAAGGGCAGCAATCTGATTTGTAAACGGAAGGAATACAATTGTTCCCATCACCTTGAATGCAGTATTGAGCATTGCGATGTGGAAAATCATGTTTTCTTCAACCTTGCCGGGAGTAATCAGATCAACAAAGGCAAGGAAAGGTTTAAAGATAAGAAGTGCAATAACAACAGTTGCACAGTTAAATCCAAAGTGAATCAGTGCAGTTCTGCGCGCGTCGGCATTTGAACCCCAGGCAGCCATTACAGCGTCCACAGTTGAACCGATTGATGAACCGATAATCATTGCCGCACCAAATTCCCAGCTGATTACATGGTTGTAACCCATTGTAATTACGATGGCCGACATAGCCGACGACGAGTGAATCATCGCAGTAAAAAAGACACCGATTAAAACGGCAATGATGAGTGACAGAAGGCCATAGTTCTGGATTGAACCGATTGTCTCTGCCATGTGCGGGCTGAATTCAAAAGCCTTGCTGAGCCAGCCGAGCCCGATAAACAGAAGCCCAAAGCCCATAATTGCCTGGCCAAGACCTTCTTTATGTATTTTTTTAAGGATTGTAAAAAGATATCCGAGGCCAAAAAGTGGGATGGCAAAAGCCTCGATTTTAAAGTTGAACCCGAATAAAGCAACTATCCAGGCTGTGATGGTAGTTCCGATGTTGGCACCAAAGATAACACCGGCAGATTGTTCAAGAGTAACAAGCCCTGCATTTACAAAGCTTACAAGCATAACCGTGGTGGCCCCGGACGATTGTATCAGCATCGTTAAAAGACACCCGGTTATCAGCCCCGCAATGCGGTTGCCCGTCATAAACGCCAGGGCTTTTTGAAGCCGCTGCCCGGCGCTTTTTTGAATTCCGTCGCTCATTAGCTTCATTCCGTATAAAAGGAAACACAAGCTACCTGCGAAATTAAAAATTTTTCCTATCATAATTAAATGCATTATAGTCGAAAAGCGTGCATTTAATAAATAGAATTAAAGAAAAATTGTAAGAATTCGATTTTTATAAGCTGATTACCGTGCTTCCTGTGGTTTTGTTTTTTTCGTACTGCTCTTCCATCTTTCTGACAAAGTCAGCGCCCCAGTACTCACAAAGCATGTCCCGTGCGGCGGGACGGAGTTCCGGGAGAACAAGCGTATTCAAATCTATAATAAGCGTATACAGATAGCCGTGTGTTGTTTTGGCAATTTCAACCAGGTATCTTTTATCCTGATCAAAATCAGGAATTTGTTTAGCCTCGGTTTGCAAAACTGCAAAAACACCTGCCGCAGCACACCTGACCTTCCATTTATCAAGATTATCGATTGTCCTTCCGGCAGATACACCCGTTCCCAAAGTGTATTTATAAACCGGCGTTTTTATTCCGTAGTAAACCTTTGCATGATAAGCAATAAAAGTGTACTGGAGAACATCTTCAAGATAAGTGCAGTTCATTGGAGGAATATGATTTAAGGCTTCAAGATAAGTTTCGCGGCGGAATAATTTGGCCCACAACAGCCCTTTGTGTCCCCGGTCTATCAAAAGGTTCTGCAGCACTTCCCTTCCCTTCAGGACACCTTCATGAATGTTCATTACCCGCTCTTCCCAGTGATTCTTCAGTTTGTTTATTTTTTCTTCTGTCAAAGAAATCCCTGTTGAATCCGCCTCTTCAAAATAAATCACGGCGCCCCCATGAACTATGTCAGCATTGTTTTTTACGGCACACTCATATAAAACAGAAAGACAATCCGGCAGCAGCTGATCATCACTGTCCAGTATGGTTACATACTCACTGCGGGCGGCTTCTATTGCGCTTCTTCTTGCTTCCAAAAGACCTTTGTTTTTATCGTGCTTTATGTAGATTGTTCTGCCCTTAAACTGCTTTTTAAACCTTTTTACGAGCCTGTCACAGTTATCGCCATTACAATCAAGCCCGCTGCTGCCGTCATTAACGATTACAGTTTCAAACTTTTTATCAAAACTTTGTGACAAAATACTGTCTAAAGCACGCTCCAGATAAGGTTCACTGTTAAACACAGGAACACAAACAGAAATCAAAGGTTTCATCTTTCTTCCTTACAAAAAAATGCCCCGTGCCTCAAGGCACAGGGCAAAAAGGTTAAATATTATCCATCGTTATTGATAATTTATATAAGTAGACGAGCCAGGTGTACCAGCTATTGAAATATAAAGATCAAAAGAAACATTTACATTGACAGCCGATGAATTATCAGTATTGTCTAGGTCAACTGTGACAACACGATTGATAAATTCAGCCTCACCGTCGACAAAAAATTTACTGTAATCACTAATAATATAGCCTTCATCAGCAATTACAAGTTTTTTAGGCATAACCGCAAGGAATTTCTGCGGCGCATAGAATGTTTTTGCATCCAGAACGTCGTTTGCATATTCATACTCAGTATTTGCACCATAAGTTGAAGTTAAACTCAAGCTGCCATTGTCATCAGTAATTGTAAGAAGGGCACCCCTATGTCTCAGTGAACCAGAACTGCCTTCTTGCTGAGATACGAGAACGTAAAGTTTAGAATCCTGCACCATCATATCATTTACAGTCAGAGGATATTCAGATTCATCTTCAAATACTTTAAATTTTCCTGCTGCTACATAACCATTCAATGTAAGTGTAATTGATCCGCCTGATCCTTCAGGGGCAGAGTATGTGTAGCGTGCAATGATTTGTGCGGTTTCGGGTTCGTCGCCGCCTCTCTGAATAACATCCATTGCAATATACAGTTTATGATTTGAAACAGCAATATTAGTAATTTCAGTGGAATAGCTGTAAGTAACACCTTCAGTCGGCGAGAAAAGATTCGGTGCATCCGCTTTTATTTCATCTACAGGCACTTCCAGTGGGTATTCGGCATATCCCTGATCTCCAGGGACAAACACTGTTATCTGGCCGTCAGAAACAGTAAAAAGGTATCCGTTTGTTGTATCACAGCTTACAACCTGCCATCCGCCGGCATCGTCAACAGCTGCAGTTGCCACAGTCTGGCTTTCTGAAGAGTAACCGCTAAACAATGAATATGTATATTTATAAATGGTATAAGAACTATCGACTTTAGTTACAACATACAGATTGCAATTTCCGTCAAAACAGAAGTCTCTTATTGCACCTTCAAGCAGGGGGGTTCCAATTGTCTGGTCCTTTGTAATCTTGTCAAAAGCAGCAAGGCCCAGTGTTAACTCAGAGCCGTCATCAGTATCATATGCCTGATTGTTATAGAGAACAATCGGGCTCTGAGCCGCAGTAAGTACAAACTCGAACACTGCACTGCCCCAGTTACCTTTATCGTCACTTACAACACAGGCAATTTTAATTGGTTCGCCGTCTGTAAAATTAAAGTCCTTTGCTGTTGTCGGGGCAAATTCATATGTAGGCTCCATCGAAAGCAAAGTTGCCGAGTTTCCTGTTAAATACCATGCATAAGTGTAAGATTTATCCGGGGCTAAAGGTGATGTTTCAAAAACTATCTTAGTATCGGCAGCAATTGGAATAGTAGTTATGTCCCCATTGGTTGTGGTGTTTTCTGCCGAAGTTGTGATATTAAAATCCAGAGTTGCCGTATCAATACCAGCCTCGATTGAATATGCCCGACGTGCATACCATGAGATGGTGTAAAGCCGTCCTCCCGTACGCTCATCAGAAGTTTTTGATTCTGTTTTTTGTGCGGCAACATAACCTTCATCTGCAAAATCGATGCTCAATTCGGGGATTGATTCAACATCAGAGTATACGAGGAACGGTGTTTTTTCATAAGTATTATAGTCACCCAGTTTTACCGTAAGTTTCTCTGAGATTCCATACAAAGAACTTGTAGTAACTGTTACACCATCTTTCAGAGTTAGTGTCTGTATACCAGCATCAGCATTATCAATAACCAGTTTTTTTTCACTTACATCCGTGTTTTCATCTGCACTTTTAGCATTAAGTGAAAGTTCTGTTCCGCCTGCAACTGTAAAACAAGATGTCCATCCTTCAGACGCTTCGTCCGCAGACGCTTGTTTCTTTGTTGCAGATAAATCTATTAACGTATCAACTGAAACACCCTTGATATTAACATAGTACCCATCTCCAGATTCTGACCTGTTTCCTGCAGTCATGGCTTTTCTGAGCTGGTTGATAACAACAACATCAAGCTCTGGAACATCTGTATTCATGTAAATTGTTGCAAACTTCCATTTTTTATTTGTGATAAGAAGCTGGAGAATGTCGTTTACATTCTTTCTTGCAAACGGGAATTTGCCGTTATAACCTGTTTTTGTAGCGTTTGTTCCATAATAAACCACTTGAGTTTGCGACTCACTGACTGAAGAAGCAGAGCCTGTTGTTTCAAGATCGTCTGCAATTTCTACAAGGAAGTCTCCGATATCATAATAAATAACTGCGTCTGTATCATAATAAATAACGGCGCCTGTATTATCTACTCCGACAACTGGAGTGTCTGTTACATATAATTTGTAAAATCCAGATTTAAGTCCTGTACCTGTTACAACAAGTTCGGAAGTTTTACCATTATAAACCGCATTTAAAGCTGGTTCCTCTGAGGTTTCTTCTGAGGGGTCTTCTGATTGGATATCTGCTGATTGGATTTCTGCTGAGTAGCTTGTTCCGCCCTTTTTCATATTCACCAGAGAAACATATCCGCTGCTAACATCACCTGTCAGAGTATACTTAAAATTACCTGTTTTCTCCTTGGCAAGACCAACAGAGATATTAACTTTTGTATTCGCTCCGATTTCCACATCCGTTTTGGTGCCGGTGAGTGTCAATGTCGCTACTGAACCGCCGTCTTCGGGTACAGGAGGAGTATACGAACTTTCAGCAGTAACTGTATAAAGTCCTGCAGGAACTGTAAATGTAAGGTTGTCTTTTGTGACTGTCTTAAAAAATTTATCAAAGCCGTTTTGCTCTTCAAAAGTAATTGTCCAGTTTGTAAAGTCACTCAAAGAATAACCTGACATGGGACTGATTGTGCGGCTCTGGTTCCCGATATTGATTGTAACATTACCGCTTTTTGAATCTTTGTTTTTTTCTACTGTCAAATTGTTACAGCCTGCAAAAAGTGCAGCCGCTGCAATAATTAAAACTGATAATTTTTTCATTTTTTCTCTCCTCTACTGTCCTTCCACGTAGTTTAATTTAAATTGAATCTGTGCCGATTTTGACTGAGTGCCGTCGGTTACTACAACTACAAGTGTATTGAGTTCACCATTCTCTGAACAATTGACATATTCATTTGTCAAACACTCCAGGGTGAAAGAACGTGAATGTTCATCAACAAGTATATTACCATTCAGTATCCATTCATAAACTGCAGAATCACTTACAGACTGCTCTGTATTAAAGGCTACATTAAAATCAAGAGAATGAGCAGACTCGGAAACTGCAAATACAGGATATGAAAGAGCCTCAGCGGGTTCTTCGCTAGTTACCTGTTCAAGGCCTTTATAGCCAATTGTGAAATCTGGAATTTCATTAACAGCACCCGTAACTTCAGCATTACAGCGGGTAAGTTCAACATTTAATCTGATTTTTGTTGAATCCACAGTGACAGTCTGCGATTCCCCGGAGTAAAGAATTATTGTTCTTTCTGAGCCAACCTGGCCGCTGATAAAAACCATAGCCTGAAGGCTGATTCCCATAGGGATGCCTGCAAACTTAAATGAAGTGTTTTTTTGTGATTTTATATCGTCTTTTGAAATTGTTACGCTTTTATAAAAATCTTTCTCACTTAAGTTTTTATGAAATTCTTCGCTCTCTGAAAACAGGCTGCATTGAATTATGTAACCGTCAAAACCAGTTTGGCGTGCAATCGAATTCACATTCAGTTCAACCTGGGCGTGGTCAGGTTCAAATAATGAACTGCAGGAACAAAGCAGGAACGGCAAAAATAATGTATAAAAAAGCTTCTTCATTTTTCCCCCTTAGAAACTTCAAGTTAACGGCCTTGCCTGGATGCCATGCATAAATGCCATGCATAAATGCCATGCATAAATGCAAGGAATCGCAGTTTTGCATGAGGCAAAATCTGACGATGAAAAACAAACTTATAACAATTATTTTAACACTCACCCGGTCAAATTTCAATAGATTGGAGATATTTTTATATCCAGATGATGGAAGGAAAGAAAAAAAAGGGACTGTCCAATAAGTTCAAAAAGTGTCATTTTCGGGCTTGACCCGAAAATCTATTGACTTACATTGTAAGTATTTATAGATTGCCGCATCGAGTGCGGCAATGACATTTGAAACTCTTAGGATAGCCCCTTTTCAGATTACAGAGTCTTAGACCTGTACTTTTTTATCGCTCAAGAAATCGCGAAGCGATTTGTTGCTGAGATAAAAAATTGCGAAGCAATTTTTATCTCTGAATTCGTCCAGAACCGTCGCCGCCTGCGAGCTTGTTAACTTCGTCTTCAGAAACCATGTTGTAGTCTCCGATGATTGAGTGTTTGAGACAAGAAGCAGCAACTGCCCAGTTGATAGAATCCTGAGTATTCATTCCTTTGAGCTGTGAGTGAATGAGACCACCACCGAATGAGTCACCACCACCTACGCGGTCAACGATCTGCATATCATACTGTTTTGAGAAAGCAAAGTCTTTGTCATCGCAGTACAAGAGAGCCTGCCAGAGGTTGCGGTTTGCGTTGATAGAAGTGCGGAGTGTGATTGCAACTTTCTTGAAACCGAATTTTTCCTTGAGCTGGCGTGCAACTGATTTGTAACCTTCAGTGT
>DLYJ01000166.1 GCA_003447785.1 Treponema sp. | reverse complement strand
TTCTTTATTGAAGAAGACGCATTTGAATTCAATATGCGGTTAACTTCTACCCGGGCCATATTATCACGATAATCCTGAAAGTACATTCTGGCGTCATCGTAAGCCTTCATAATCTGTTTGTCAGTCAGAATATAACGGTAAACTCCCCCTGACAAATCTGTTTCCAGCGCATTTTCCTGCTCTTCTGAGGTAAGTGTAAGTTCACTTAAATCTGCCCGGTTACCGTAAGCCCTGCGTCCTGAATTCAGGTTCATGAAATGAAGGATTATGAACGCAAGCACGACTCCGGCAACCGCAGAGGCGATGACACGTACAAGTTCATTCAGGCTGCGGCCTAAAGGCGGATAGAACTTTTCTATTTTTCCGCTGTCGACCCATCTTACGATTGTTTCGTAATTACCCTGAGTGCGGATAAACTCCATTGCGGACCTGGCAATTTTATTCTGAGGTTCAATGTCAAGAACATCAAGATAATACTGAATTGCAAGGTCTGTGTCGCCACGGCGCAGAAAAAGTGCTGCCTGACCGAGCAGAAGCCTTGTATCCTTGATTTTTATATGACGCGCCTTCTGAAAATTCTGGTTTGCCGTTCCTGTATCACCTACATAAAGGCAGGCGGTTCCAAAGAGAAGGTAATATTCAAAACTTTCGCGGTAAATCTCCCGTGAGTCTTCCAGAAGGTCAATTGCATCGGCAAACTTTCTTTTTTGAACAAGAGCGCGGGCAATGTCGATAGTCGGTTTACTCATTGTTCTTCTGCTGCCTTATCTTTTCAAGGATTGCATCAAGTTCGCGGTTAAGCTGCCTTACTTCCTGGCGGTCAACTGTCAGAGGATCGCTCTGCAGTGCATTAATCCGGTCAATGAGATTCTGGATGTATTCAGGGTCAAGCTGGCTGTCGGTGATTGACGGCGAAACGATAAAGTCTACTGCAGGTTTCTTTAATTCAACCTGGTCATTTTTAACTTCAGTTACTTCAACAGGAGCATCAACCTTTTTATTAAGCTGGTCGATGAAGGCAAGCCCGTTCGGAACGCGGCTGTCTACCCCTGCAACGATATAGAAAGAAAATGAAGTCGTTTCTTCCGGCTTGAGAATCTGTGCAGGCCAGTTTACGGCAATTGAAGAGTTATTGTATGCAAGAACCGTATTAAAGCTTCTGTCATCCGTAATTTCCGGAACCCATGAACCTTTTGCAAGAGAATCCCTGTTTGAAAGGGAAACCCAGTCAGGTGAAGCAATTGTCTGTCCGTGCAGGACAAACTGAACTGAAGTTCTTGAATTTGTAGAAATAATTGAACGTTCGGTTTTCATTGAACCAAACTTTTTTTCGCCCTTAATCTTTAATCCGGTAGAAGTTATAAAGTGATAATCAGTTCCTTCTCCGAGGATTGTATCAAAAACACCCTTGACGGCAATTGTCTCAGGATTTTTTGAAATGTTTGTCGTGTAAACGGTTACACGAACCATGTCTTCAGGAGCACCCATTACCGACGAAACAGGTACAAAGTCTACGACAACCTGAGCTTTTTTTTCTATTGTGTACGCCAGCTGTGCCCCGGAACTTAATTTGCGCAGTTCCCTGCTTACACCCGCATCCTTATTCAATCTGTAAACCGTATTGTTTACTTTTGCAGAAAAATAAGTTGAACTTGAACCTTCATACTGTGAAAGGAGTGCAGTTTCAGGTGTATCTTCGCCCTTTGCAAGCACGTTGAATGAACCGGTTGTTCCCTTAAATATGAGGCGCAAAAGTCCGCGCTTTATTTCATATTTTTTTTCCGGAACATAAACAATTCCCAGATATTTATCTTTCTTTTCCCTTAATTTATCTTTTGCAAGCTGTTTTGCAAGACGGAGTTTTTCTTTTGCAGCGGCCTTTTCTTCCTTTGCCTTTTTCTTTTCTTCTGCCTGCTTGAGTTTTAACGCAGCGCGTTCTTCGATGAGTTCTTCCTTTGATTTTTGAGTCTTTGTTCCGGTCTGTTCAGTTTTTTCTTCTTCAACAGACTCTTCTGCATCCTGTGCAATCAAGGGTACAAACATAAAAAGAGAAACTGCCAGAAACAAAGTGCATTTTATTTTTTTCATAAAAACTCCTGTTAAGCCATTTACAAATTATTCTGAAGGATAGCGTTCGTCCAGAAGATACTGCAGGTGACGGGCCTTACGCTTTAATGCCTCAACTTCAGGGTCTGTTCTGACCTTTGAATCAGTATTTACCGCCGGTGTCAGGGCAGACGAATTATTTACTGTGCTCTGGGCCGGTGCTGCATTTGCCGTAGCTTTTGAATTTGAATCCTGGGCGGTGCCTGAATTCTGTGCAGCCTTAAGCGCTTCATTTTTCTGAGATTCAAGCATTGCTGAATTTGACTTTTCTGCGCTCAGAAGGGATTCAAGTTCTGCAATCCGTGCTTCGGCATCGGAAAGTGACTTCCGAAGGCCCATCTTATCTTCTGTCTGATAGAGTTTAATCTGTCTCTCGTAATCTTCCCGGGCCGCAAGGTTTTCTTCTCCGGTTACCTTTAAAAGATAAACGAGTTTTTCTTCACGCTCGCGCTGGGCAATCATTTCGATGCGGTAGCGGCTGTCAGTTGCCTTTGCGTCTGTGGGAAAGTCCTGGACTACGCGCTCATAAAGCGAGCGTGCGTAATCAAAGTTGTATTCGTTATAGAAGCATTCTGCAATCCAGTACAGGGCAGAAGCGTACAGTTCGTTTTTAGGGTTCTGGTGACAGAAGTCGCTCAGGACAAGAACGGCGTCTTCGTTGTTTCCGAGAAAGTGAAGTGCCCTTCCCTTCTGAAAGTGCATGTACGGCGCATATCTGCTGGAAGCAAATTTCTGAAGGAAAAGATTTGCGTCAGAAAGAGCTGATTTGTATTCAGCAGCAAACATTTCGCTCATTACAAGCATGTAAAGGGTTTCAGGATCATAGCCGGCTGATGAACTGCCTGCCTTTCTCAAAAAGAACATTGCAGAAGTCCAGTCATTTTTGCGGTATGCGTCAAAGCCCTGCTGCTGGTCTGAAGTATAGGAACCTGCAGAAAGAGGCAGAGATACAAATAATGAAAGGACCATCAGAGTAACAGCAAGAAACTTTTTCATATCAGTTCTCCCATTCAAAAGACCCGTTAAAGAAAGCGGATCCCGAAACGATGATATCTGCGCCGGCATCAAGGACACTGCCGAGAGTTTTATTGTTAACTCCGCCGTCAACAGAGATTTTATAATTATAACCCTTTTCCCGGCGTAAAGCGACAAGTTCCCTCACTTTATCCACACAATAGGGAATAAGTGACTGTCCGCCGAAACCGGGGTTTACCGTCATAACCAGAACCAGGTCAACCTGGGCAAGAACCGGAAGAATTGCATATACAGGCGTTGAAGGCACGATAGAAATTCCGGCTTTTTTTCCAAGTGAATGAATGTGATTTATCAGGCGGTCAATGTGAACGCAGGCTTCCTGATGAAAGGTGATGTAATCCGCACCAGACTGTGCAAAAGTATCCACCATTTCTTCCGGGCGTTCTACCATCAGGTGAACGTCAAAAGGAATTTGAGTAAGGGGACGGATTGATTTTATTACGGGCTGACCATAAGTTATCTGAGGAACAAAATGCCCGTCCATTACATCGATATGAATTAAACCTGCACCTTTTTCTTCGCAAAGTTTAAGTGCTCCGGCAAGATCACCAAAGTTTGCAGAGAGCAGAGATGGCGCTAAAATTTTACCTTTCATTATCCTATTATGATAACAGAATATGGAGATAAAAACAACATCTTATTTAATTTCAAAAAAAACACTGAATTAACTATTGACAGATTATTGCAAACAAAGTATAAACTTTGCCCCGATTTTTCTAAAATTTTGTAAGTTTTATTGACTAAAACCCCCATTTCGCTATAATTAATATAATACTATGAGTAATCAATCTGAAGAAGGATTAAAAAATGCCTACTCTCTCATGGAGCAAGGCAAAGCTAAGGCCGCTAAAGATATTCTCGCTGAACTTTATCAATACGAATTGGGCAACAGTGAAGTAAATTTTGCAGTCTGGTGCTGTTCCTACTGGAGTGATTACATTCTGAGCCTTCCGCAAATGGATCCTTTTGAGCAGGGTGAAGGTTTGTGCTATCGGTGGAAATCCTTCGAAGACGAACTGAGCCGCAAGAAAGATGTATTTTCAAAGGCAGTATATTCAATGCAGACTGGCGTTTTCAGCCTTGCATTAAAGATTTTTTCGTCGCTTGACAGTCCGCATAACACCGTGCAGAAGGCAGAAATAGCCCTCAAAGCGGGAATATGCAGTAAAAAACTCGGCAAATACGATGAAGCGCTTGCCTGCCTGACAGAAGCAAATTCACTCTCGCCATCTTCCGCACCGGTTTTGGCAGAGATGGCTGACTGTTACGCATTGAGCGGCCTGGAAAAGCAGGCAAAAGTTCTTTTCAGGGAAGCTTTTTTTATAGACGCCCAGAAAATAGACCTTACGCTGCTTGATTCAGAATTGATCCGCTGTCTGATTGAACAGGTCAGGGAGCGCGGTTACTCAGGTGCAGAACTTGGGGAATGGGTTCCGGTTTACGGAGTATTGTACGGCGTTTTTAACGTAAAGCGCGAACTCCGCAGCCAGGAAGTCGGAGAATTAAAACAGCATATTTTTGAAAAGGAAATAGAGATTAAGAATCCTTCCAATAATTCAAGGCTTCTTACTCCCCGGCTCATCAATATGTATTTTTGGCTCATGGATCATTATGTCCAGAAGAATGACAGCGGAAGCAGGATAAATGAAATTCTTCTTAAAATCAAAATTCTGGACAGAGACGTATACGACTTATACGTAAAATAAATATCCGGTTGAGGAAATCAGCTATACACCGGCAAAGCCGGAAGAAAAAAGAGACAGGAGAAACAAATGTCTGAAGAACTTGTAAAGTCAGTACAGGAAATGCTTAAGGAAGAAACCTGGACACGTGCAACCATCAGTAATTACACAAAGAACAACCTGATGGAATTGTCAGAAATCGTAGAAAAAGCACGCAATGAGAACTGTGTAGAAGAAGTAAAGAACACATGTGATGAACAGCTTGCCCACACAAAGGACAGTATCATTGCCCTTTATATTTCAGGTATGCTCGGACTCAAGCAGGGCGATTTGGACAACTCTTCACTTGTAAACCTCATAGATATCTTTGAAAAGAATCACAAGGAATCTGTTGTTACATACCTTTGCGAATCAATCCTCGACACAGACCCTAACAACAAGTTTGCACTCCGCACTCTCGCAGAAATCTACCGCAATGCAAACGACGACAAGGCATGGGAAATCTACGAAAAAATCGTAAAAATTGATTACGAAGAAGCAGAAATTGCAAAAATTCTCGCTGAACACTACGAAAACGCAGGCGACAGCGACAACGCAATCGCATACTACAAAAAGGCACTTCTCCGCTTTGTAAACGCAAAGAACATGACTGCCGTGAAAGAAACCTGGACAAAACTCGTTTCAATGATTCCGGACGAAATTGATTTCTTCCTCCTCGTACAGCGCAAGATCGAAAAATCAATCAGTGCAGACAAGAGTGCACTTCTCATGCACGACCTGTACCCTTATTACAAGGACAACTCAAAGTGGGATACAGCAATCGATATTCTTAAAATCATTCTGACAATCGATCCGAAAGACAACTGGGCTCGGAACGAAATCGCAGCATGCTTCAAGGGTAAATACGCTGACCACTCCAATGTTGACGAATACATCCGTTCTTCAAACCTCAATTCAAGCTTCCGCAATGTATTTGAAGCAATCAGCGACTTTGAAAAACACATCGCATTCGATGCCAAAAACTTTGTTTACCACAGAACATGGGGTGTCGGTATCATCCGCAAGGTTGAAAACGACAAGCTCCAGATTAACTTTGGTAAGAAAAACGGCGTAAAGGAAATGTCACTCAAGATGGCAGTAAGCGCATTGCAGCCCCTTGCAAAAGACCATATCTGGGTTTTGAAGGCTACTCAGTCAAAAGAAGCCCTTGTTAAAAAATTCAAGGAAGACAAAGACAAGTCATGGGCCCTCAAGACAATCATCCGTTCATTCGGAAACAGCTGTGACCTCAAACGCATCAAGGCAGAACTTGTTCCTTCAATCCTTACTCCGGGCGAATGGACAAGCTGGAACTCAGCTGCAAAGAAGACACTTGAGAGCGACCCTACATTCGGTATCAATCCAAACAACATCAACGAATACATGGTTCGTGACAAAAAAATCTCAACTGAAGAAAAACTCAGCAACGAATTCAAGGCACAGAAGCAGTTTATGCCTCGTGTTGAAGTATTCGGAAAATATCTTGATACAGAAGAAGCTGACAAGGAAAACGATTTCTTCTCAGAAATGTACAACTACTTTGTAGGCTTCCTCAAGGCATTCAGCCAGGTAAACGTAAACGTAGTAGGTTCATACCTGGTAGTTCAGGAAGTAAGTTCACGTCTTCCTAACCTCGCATTCAAGCCGGGCTTCTCATTTGCCGAACTGTACAAGGAAATTGACAATCCGCGGGAAATGTACACAGAACTCAAGGACGGAAAGTCAATCAAACTTCAGGATAAATTCCTTGAATCAATCAAACTTCTTCCAAACTGGGTTGATCAGTACATTCTCCTCTTCCCTACAGTCCTCAAAAAGTCAATGCTGGACGACCTGGTTAAAGCAGGCCAGACTGAAAAAGTTCAGAAACTTGCCGCAACAGCATTTGAAAACTACAAGGATTACAGAGAAGCTGTATTGTTCTTCTTCGAAAACTGCCAGAAGGACGAATGGTTCAAGAACGCAAACATCAGTACCCAGAAACAGTTGATTTCAATCGTAAACATCATCGGCCAGACATACCGCGAAATCGACAACCACATCGATACAACAGAAAACAAGAAGATCGGTAAAAACGCTAAAAAACTCATTTTCGGCGACGAAAAGTCACCTGTAAATGTATTTGCTGACTACATGCTCAGTTGTTCTCAGGAAGAAATGACTCACCTCTACACACTGGTTGACGATATTTCTGAACTTGAACCGACAATCAAACAGGCACTGCGCAACCGCATCCTGGAAAAATATCCGGATTACAAATTCCGCACACACGAAGAAAAGTCTTCTACACCAAAGGGGATGCTCGTTACAAAGGCAAAGCTGGACGAAAAGAAGGCTCTCGAACAGAAGATGCAGACAATCGACATTCCTGCAATCGCCAAGGAAGTTGCAGATGCAAAGGAAAAGGGCGACTTGAAGGAAAACGCCGAATATATCGCAGCAAAAGAAGCTCAGCACAAACTCAACAACGATCTCAAGCGCTTGCAGGGTGAACTTGCACGTGCCCAGATCTTTGACCCGACAACTGCTACAACTTCTATGGTTTCATTCGGTACAATCGTTGTTCTTACAGACAACATTTCAGGAAAAGATGAAAAATACACAATCATGGGACCTTGGGAATCAGATCCTGATGCAGGTATTATTTCTTACATGTCACCGTTCGGAAACCAGCTTCTCGACAGCAAGGTTGGCGAAACACTTGAATTCACAATCAATGAACACAAGTACAACTACACTGTTAAGAGCATCAAGCTTGCAAAATAAGCTGAAATACGTCGAGTCAAGGCACGCATACGCTTAAAGCCTTGACTTCGCCGTTTTGCGAGTTTCCGGAATTGTAAACTCGCAATCAAAAAAAAAGCTGCACTTTTGACGTGCAGCTTTTTTGTTTTAAAAATCAGGTTCAAGAATTTAAAAAAGTTGAATTCAATTATTCAAAAATCTTTTTGAGGGCTTTTATAAGTTGGGAGTTTTCTTCATGATTTTTAATTGAAACGCGGTACCATGACTGGTCCATTCCATAAAAGTCAGAACAGCCGCGGATTACGATTTTGGAAAGTGCAAGAGCCTGACAAAGGGGTGCTGAGAACGGACTTGGGGTATCTTCATCACTGTTAACCAGAGCCTGCTTTTTAGGACCGTTGTGGCCTGCCTTTTTCTTTGCAGGAGCTGTCTGAGAGGCAGCAAAGTCCGAAGCTTTTTTCTGAAGTTCATCAGTAAGCTTAAGGAGAATATAATTCCCCTCGCCTTTCAAAACCTTTGCACCTATGGTTTTAAAATAATCACTGATATATTTGCGCTCTTCCTTTACAAGTTTGAGCATCTGCTTCTGCCATGGAGCACCTTCAAGTTCACTGCGGATAACAGCCACGCCGGTTACCTGGGCATCGGTACTGATTGTCCACGGACGCATTGAATTAACCAGGGGGTTATAAACATCCGAACTGAAGCACAGAGCGTAGCCCAGGCGAAGACCTGCCATTCCGTAAATCTTTGTAAAGGCGTTCAGAATAATCAGGTGAGGAAACTCTTTATAGCGTTCAATAAGTTTACGCACATTTTTTTCTGCTTCTTCACTGAACTGGCAGAAACAGCTGTCCAGAACGAGAACAGTTCCTGCTTTTTCGCATTCTGTGGCAATATTTACAAGGGTATCAAAGGGAATTACATTTCCCGCAGGATTTGACGGGCTTGCCATAAACATAAGCGGAACGCCGCCGGAAAGGATTTTCTTAAGCCTTTCAAAATCAGCGTCCGTAAACTTAAAGTCATTTTTTTCTTCGAGAGTAAGATGAAGGATTTTTTCATCATCACAGGCCATAATCAGCGCGTTTTCGTATTCGGAAAATGCCGGTTCAATAATCAGGTTGAATGCAGTTCCCTGAACGTTTTTTCCAAAAACCATGGAAATGAGCTGGGTCAAATCCGCAGCACCGGAACCGCAGAGAACAGGACCGTTGAAATTCCAGTATTGGGAAAGAACTTCCTTTAATTCAGAGCAGTTCGGATCCGGATATGAAGCCAGAATTGAAGGGTCAAGAGAAAGAGCAAGCAAAGCTTTTGAAGCCGCTTTGTGCACACCCAGGGGACTTGTGTTTGCACTAAAGTCCAGATAATCATCTATACGTCTTGAATTAGTACCACCGTGAAAAAACATATTTTAATTATATCATCTTTGTATGGTAAAAAAAAGCCGTTTGTGATAAGATTTGCACCCAACAGTTAATTTTGGAGAACAAAATGAATAAATATGTAAAACGATATTTAATCGACGCCATGAGCGGAATGGCACAGGGACTTTTTGCCTCATTACTCATCGGCACAATTATCAAAACTCTGGGACAGCAGCTTATCCGCCTGGGCACAAACCCGGTTTTTGAATTCCTCGTAACCGCAGGAAACTTTGCAACAGACCCGCATGTTGTGGGAGCTGCAATGGCTGTGGGCATCGGCTTTGCAATGCACCTTCCGGCACTTGTTCTTTTCAGCCTTGTTGCTGTGGGAAGCGCAGCAAATGTAACAGGTGGAGCCGGCGGCCCACTGGCAGTTCTTTTTATTGCAATCATTGCAGCAGAACTGGGTAACCTTGTAAGCAAAAAAACAAAGGTAGACATCATCGTAACCCCTGCCGTAACAATTCTTTCAGGTGCACTTCTGACAGTAATTACTGCCAAATACATCGGAATGGCAGCAAGTTCCCTGGGGAACCTCATTGTATGGGCAACAACACTGCGCCCGTTCATCATGGGTATTCTTATTTCTACAATCGTCGGCGTAGCACTCACACTTCCAATCAGTTCAGCCGCAATCTGCGCTGCCCTCGGTCTTACAGGCCTTGCAGGCGGTGCTGCAGTAGCCGGCTGCTGTGCACAGATGGTTGGTTTTGCAGTTCTTTCATTCCGGGAAAACCGCTGGGGTGGACTTCTCAGCCAGGGCCTCGGAACAAGCATGCTGCAGATGCCCAACATCATCAAAAATCCCCGCGTATGGATTGCTCCGACTCTTGCAGGAATTATTACAGGTCCAATTTCAACATGTCTGTTCAAAATGGAAATGAACGGCGCCGCAGTAAGTTCAGGAATGGGTACCTGCGGTCTCGTAGGTCAGATTGGCGTTATCACAGGCTGGTTCAACCCGTCTGAAGTTGCAGTCGCTCACGGCGCACAGGCAATTTCTCCAGGAGCTGCAGACTGGCTCGGCGTTCTCCTCGTTTGTTTTGTTCTTCCTGCAGTTCTGACATATGCATTCGGTCTTTTGCTCCGCAAAATCGGCTGGATTAAGGAAGGAGACCTTACCCTGGGAGATTAGTCTGTAAATGAAAGCAGAACTTTGCACGCAACTTTCAAAGCACGTTTATCATTTAATTTTACCGACAAATATTGGAGTAATCGCGCTGGATTCAACAAAGGGCGAAACTCCGGTTTATTTGATTGACAGCGGCAATGATGACTCAACAGCACAGATTCTGCTTGATTTTTTGAACGAAAAATTTACAAATCCGAAACTTTGCGCCGTAATCAACACCCACTCACACGCAGACCATTGCGGTGCAAATAAATTCCTAAAAGAAAAAACCGGCTGCCAGATCTGGGCAAGCCGGGGCGAAGGCGCCATGATGGAGTTTCCTCAAATCGAAACTTCACTCATCTGGGGCGGAAACGCACTCAAAGACATCCGTACCAAATACTTCGTTGCCGCAAGTTGTCACGCAGACAAAAAATTCCTCAATAATGCGGTTTTACAGGCCGGCGATTTAAAAATTGAATCAATCCCACTTCCGGGACATTATCTTGACCAGACAGGCTTTATCGTCCACGACACCGATGGAATAAGCAGCGCATTTTTAGGCGATGCAATCAGCGGAAGAAACATTCTCAAAAAATACTGGATTCAATACCTTCTCGATGAACAGACAATGAAGGACAGCCTTGTAAAAATTTCAAAACTTAAGGCTGACTTTTACATTCCCGGACACGGTCAGGCGGTTACGGAAATTGAAGGTCTTGCAGAATTGAATATTCTTGCCCTCCTGGAAACAGAAAACCTCATTCTCGAAGAACTTTCTTCTCCAAAAACAACGGAACAGATTTTAAAGGCCGTCGCAGAACGCAACGACCTTCAGATGAAACTGAGTCAGTATGTGCTGATTGGAAGTACAGTCCGCGCCTATTTGACTTCTCTCTACGACGCAGAAAAAATTACTTACCAGATTAAGGACAATACTTTTTACTGGAGCAAAATCTAGCTTACAATCTGCACTCCGCTTGAACAGCCGATTCTCGAAGCACCCGCATTAACCATGGCAACAGCGTCTTCGTATGTACGGATTCCGCCGCTTGCCTTAACGCCCAGCGCATTGCCAACTGTTTTACGCATGAGTTCAACTGAGTGTACGTCTGCACCGCCCTTTCCAAAACCGGTGGATGTTTTTACAAAGTCAGCACCGGCCTTTTGAGCACACCTGCATGATTCAACAATCTGTTCATCATTAAGATAACAGGTTTCAAGAATAACCTTGAGGATGATTTTTCTGTCGTCTCCCGTATCCACATCATTTATGGCGCAGCGAACTGCAAAGATTTCTTCGTAAACTTCATCCCATTTTCCGTCCATTACAAGGCCTAAATTGATAACCATATCAACTTCCTGAGCGCCTTCTGCAACACAGCTTGCAGCCTGTCCGGCCTTGTCATCGGCAGAATTTGAGCCCAAGGGAAAGCCGATTACAGTGCATACCTTTACATCTGAGCCCTCGAGCTGCTGTGCAACAAAAGGAACATAATAAGGGTTTACACAGCAGCTTGCAAAACCGTATTTAAGGGCTTCGTCACAAAGTTTTTTAATGTCTTCTTCCTTTGCGCACGCATTGAGGTTTGTATGATCGATTATTTTTGCAAGTTCTTTTTTATCCATTTTTTACTCCCTATAAAGCCATGGCGGCAGCCACGCGCCAGGACGGCGCGAATAGCAATTGCAGGCTTTAGAATGCAATTGCCCATGATAAAAATTACCAGGGATGTAATTTTTATCATG
>DLYJ01000116.1 GCA_003447785.1 Treponema sp. | reverse complement strand
ACAAGCGCACTCCTTTTTATTGCAGTTTCTGTTTTGAGTGATTTTGGAAACCCTCTGATTGTTGCAGGCCGTTTCCGCGTACTTGCCGTGGAAGTTTACAGTCAGCTTACGGGCTGGGTTCAGGCGGGAAAGAGCGTTGTCCTTGGACTTCTGCTCCTGGTGCCGTCTGCCATACTTTTTATTGCGCAGAATAAACTTTTAAAAAAGAATATGGAGCGCACGGCAACTCTCGGCGGTAAACTTTCTTCTCCGGTTGAATTAAAGAGCAGCCGCCTGTCCACAGCGCTTTTTACGATTCTGCTGAGTTTTCTTGCATTGTGCGTTGCCTCACAATTTGCGGCAATCGCTGCAGGTTCCTTCCAAAAACTCTGGGGAATCAACACCGCATTTACCCTTGACCACATCAGGGGGATGGGACGCTACCTTGGTGAACTTAAAAACTCCGTGCTTTTCAGCCTGATTGCGGCCGTTCTTGCGACTGTGATTGCAAGCCTTGTTGCCTATACAGTTCACAGAACCGGCGAAGTTCTGAGGCCTTTTATGGATATTGCGGTCCAGCTGCCGTCGGCTGTTCCGGGCTCTCTGTTCGGACTTTCCCTTGCGATTGCAGCAAACCTGTTAAAATTCCGGCTGAGTGCGGTTTTGATAATTATTGCGATGACGGTAAGCTTTTTGCCCTTCAGTTACAGAATCATGACCAGCACTCTTATGCAGCTGCGTACAAGCCTTGATGACGGGGCCCGCTCACTTGGTGCCGGAAGACTCTATCTTTTGCGGACTGTTCTTCTTCCCATGGCAAAAGGCGGAGTTCTTTCATCGTTTATGTATGTTTTTGCCCGTGGGGTGGGAACTTTGAGTTCCGTGATTTTTCTGGTATCATTCAATACGCCGCTGGCGTCAGTCTGTATTTTAAATCTTGCAGAGCAGGGCGACTGGGGCAAATCTGCCTGCCTGGCACTTGTGCTGACCCTTATAAGTTTTGGTATAATGGCGCTGGGCCGGATTATTTCAAACCGGATGACTAATAGTGAATGGAGTGGCCGATAATGAACGGAAATTCATTGCTTTCAATTAAAAATGTCTCATTTTCGTTCGGAAAAACTCCGGTTGTGAGCGACTTTAGCCTCGAAGTTCAAAAGGGCAGTTTTACGACACTGTTAGGACCATCGGGCTGCGGAAAGACAACTTTGCTCCGTCTCGTTTCGGGCTTTATTGAACCTGACAGCGGTTCAATTTTAATCAACGGAATTGACCAGCACGGAATTGAAGTAGACAAGCGGGAGATTGGAATGGTTTTTCAGGACTATGCGCTTTTTCCCCATTTTACTGTAGAAAAAAATCTCCTTTACGGCTTGAATTTAAAATTTCCCGGTAAAGAAAATGCCGCAAAAAACATGGCAAAAATTCATAAAACCGCGCGCATCCTGGGAATTGCAGGTCTTCTGGACAGATATCCCCATCAGTTGAGCGGAGGCCAGCAGCAGCGTGTTGCCCTCGGACGCGCACTCGTCCTTGAACCAAAGCTTTTGCTTATGGATGAACCGCTTTCTTCACTGGATGCAAAACTCCGGCTCCAGGTTCGCGAAGAATTAAAGGAAATCCAGTCAACAATCGGAATTACAACCCTTTATGTAACCCACGACCAGGAAGAAGCACTTTCTCTTTCTGACAGTATTGCGGTTATAAATCACGGAAAACTTTTGCAGAGCGGCGCTCCAAAAGACATTTATTATCATCCTCGAAGCGAGTTTGTAGCGGACTTTGTCGGACGGGCAAACTTTATAAACAGAACATCACTGAGGGGAGACACGGCAAATGTTCCTGACAGAATTGTTGTCCGCCCGGAATGGTTTGCGCTAAGTTCAGATAAGTCACTTTGTATTACGGGAGCCGTGCTGTCGGCTGCCTTTCTGGGACAGATTACCCGTTACAGGGTGCGCCTCGATGACGGATCGGGAAATGTGGTGGTAGCCGACATTCCGGGGCGGGCTCTGGCAGATGATTATAAAACCGGCGATAAAATTACACTTAAGATTGAGAGGTTCATCAGCCTTTGAAAAAGTACTGTCTTTTATTTGCCTTAGTTTTTGCATTTTCAACTGTTTGTGCCGAGCCCTCCCTTGAACCTTCAATCAGCCTGTCCTTTACGCCTGTCAGCGAGTTGAATTCAACCCGGATAATCGAAGCCGCCCTTGAATATTCACTTTGCCCCCTTTCTTCTGAGCGGGGAAAAGCCTGCATGGAAAAATACAAATCCCTTGAATCAGGCTGTGCAGACCTTAAACGGCTTCCGCTGGAAGAACGCGCTGAAGCGGTACTTACCTTTCTGTTCGAAAATCTTCTGGTTAAATACTCCAAAGGAATTTACCGCCTTGACGAGACTCTCCAGAGCGGCCTTTATAACTGCATAACAAGCGCAATCGTGTATCTTGCACTGGCAAAATCTGTCGGTCTGGAAGTGCGGGGAGTTGAAACTACGATTCACGCGTATTGCAATGTTTACATTGACGGAAAGTGCGTCATGGTTGAATGCACAAACCCCTACGGCTATAACCCGGGCGTAAAAAAAGAAACGTCCCGAACTCAGAACAGCCGGACTTACACGATTGTAACAAAAAAACATTACAGCGGAAGCCACGAAGACTCGGATTTAGCCTTTGCAACTTTGACTGGTAAAAACCTGGTGAGCGATTTTAACGAAAACGACCAGTATGAAAAGGCGAGTCCGGTTGCAGTGTCCCGCTATTTGTTTTTGCGTGCCGCAAATGACAGGGAAGAAAGCACTGCCCGGGATGATTTGGACACAATCTGCACAAATTATTCAATTACGGAAAACAGAAAACTGAATCATCTGGCTGCTGCCGAATATATGGAAAAGGTTGCCGCAAAATTCGGGTGGAGTGACAGCCTGAGAAAAACTTTTTCCAACGGCATATACAATCAGGTAAACACATTCTTAAACCAGAGCCGCTTTGACGAGGCTCAGGCACTTTTTCTGCAAAAAAAAGCAGATATGCTGCCTTCTGTGGCAAAAAACTGCGAGGCAAACATATTCCGTGCCCGGGAAATCGACTATCACAATAAACTTGCCACATTGTTCAACAACGGTGACTGGGAAGGTGCATTAAAAGTTGCAGAAGAGGGCGTAAGGGAACTTCCTTCAAGCAAGACTCTGCAAAATGATTTGCGCCGCCTAAAAAAGTAAAGACTCCGTATTTGATTGAATCTGTGCCTCTAGCTCCTGAAGCGGGCACTCCAGAATTTTAGCCATATCAGCGTACACTTTTTTTATCAGACCCACATCGCTCCGCGTTCCGCCAAGCCAGACTTCGCTTTCAGGATTATCTGTTTCTGCAAGGAGTCTGTCTTTCGGAGTCATTTTGAGAAGTTTCTGCAAAAAAGGACTTCTCACAGTCTCAACTCCAAAGGTTGCCCGGTAACCGCGTTCAATAAACTTTTTAAAAATCTCTTCCGGCCCGTCATACCAGTGAATTACAATCTTTGCGTCCGGGTAATCGCTTAAAATATCAAGAACGTCCTGTTCGGCGCCCTTTGTGTGAACAACGCAGGTCTTTCTGCTGCAGTGGCAGTGCTGCAGAATGTGCCTGAATACCTTTATCTGTTTGTCGTGGGGCGAGTCTTTTGCCCATTCG
Organism: Treponema sp.; assembly: GCA_003447785.1. GTDB lineage: Bacteria > Spirochaetota > Spirochaetia > Treponematales > Treponemataceae > Treponema_D. The sequence goes on along the minus strand of DLYJ01000116.1, from coordinate 1,086 downwards.
TAATCAAGCCCGATTTCGCCGATGATGGCGGACTGTTCAAGAAAGGAATCCAGTTCTGAAAGCCTGTCGGCCCAGTTCTGCGAGCGGTTGGGGTGGATGCCGAATGTGGGGATAATTTTTACCGCCCCGTCCCGAGGAATGTTTTCTGCAATCTGGAGATTCTGTTTGTACGAATCGATGTCCATTGAGGCTGCGATTATTGTTCCGTCAAAATTCCTGAGCTGTTCGTAAAGTACAGTTTTATCCGGATAAGCGTCCAAATGGGTGTGAAAGTCAATCAGCATGTTTTAATTATACCACAAAATCGTTATAGCGCTATAACACAAATTTAGGTCAAAAAAATGCTAAAACCGGAAAATTTGTGTTAAATTTGTTACAGGGAGCGGGAATAATGTTTTTTTTAATTAAGTAACCTGATTCTTTGCCGATAAAGACAGAGAGTAAAAGGTGTTTATGCATGACACGTGTGGCTACGGAGGGTTTTATGAACTTTAAGAAAAAAACTACTTATTTTTGCACTCTAGTTATATTCTCCCTGATTTGTATTTCTGCGGTTTTTACCGCATGTAAGGAAAATATCGGTCTCGGTCAGTCAGTAGATACCGAGTCTCCAACCATTAAAATTGATTATCCGCCGACTGGTGCGATTATCCGGAAAAGTTTTGTTCTGGGCGGAACCTGGGGAGACGATAAAGGCGTAACCGGAATTACCATCAAGGTTTTCAAAAAGGAATCTGACAATTCCACTGTTCAGGTTTATGACGGCGCCGCAACTGTTTCTGTTGAAGACAAACAATGGTATTCAACACTCAATGCGTATGACAACGAAAATGCCGCATATTACAACGGCTGGCAGTTTGCAGACGGTAATTACGAAGTAACTGTAACAGCAGTCGACAGCGCAAAACACACTGCCGAATTCCAGCGAAGTTTTACAATCGACAATACAGCGCCTGTCCTCGTTTTGACAAAGCCCACAACTGTCGGTTCAAACACACCAAAATCCTACGGCCGTTCTGTTCAGCTTGAAGGTACTTTCTCTGAACAGTGCAGTTCCGGAATTTCAAACCTCATTGTAAGCATTTA
>DLYJ01000147.1 GCA_003447785.1 Treponema sp. | reverse complement strand
GAAACAGGATAAACTGCAACGAAAATTAGAGATATTGGGATTTTCCGTTCCCACTTGCCCCCGTTCAAAATTATTTATATTCTAGGGGTATGAAACACAGAAATTTTTTGCCCGTAATCATTTGCGCTTTCAGTTTTGTATTTTTTTCATGTTCCAAGCCTGGCGACAGTAAAGTCTCTCATGCAGTAGCCGCGTACGGCGAGCAGAATTTTGACAAGGCTCTTGAACTTTTTAATGAAGCCCTCAATGAAGAAACAAGCTATTCGGACGAATTGATTTACAATTTTATCGGTAATGTTTACATGGCAAAAGATGAAAACGAAAAGGCCGTTGAATATTTTGAAAAAGCCCTCCAGAACAAACCTGACTATTTTGGTCTTGTACGGCTCGGTTCGGTTTACAACAGTCTTGGAAACGCAGATGACGCCCAGAAAACTTTTGAACGAGCAATTCAGTTAAATCCTAAAAAGGCAGAAGCCTGGGCAAGTCTTGGAATTCTGTTTATGTCACAGAATAAAATTCAGGACGCAATTGATAATCTGGAAAAAGCTGAATCCATTGAGAAACAGCTGGCAGTAGTTCCTGCAAATCTTGCAGTGTGCTGGTCAATGTTAAAGGACCGGGAAAAAGCAGAAGAAGCTCTTGCACGGGCAGAAAAACTCAAGTGCGAAAACTTTGAGGATTACCGTGCACGGGTGATGGAAAACTTTGCAGCCGAATAATAATCAGGCCTAAACCACAAATTCAATCCGATAACAGAATTTAATAATGAATTTACTTGACTTGTTACCGAACAATCGGTAACTTAATATGTAACCGAACAATCGGTAACATATTTATGGCAGCAAATGCAAATTCAAAAAAGACAACAAAGGATCTCATTTTAGACGCGGCATTTTCTTTTACCAAGGAACCTCGTTTTACGGCATTTTCCATGAGCGAACTTGCCGAACGCGTTGGCATCAGCAAGGCTGCAATTTACCGCCATTATGAAAGCAAGGAAGCCGTTTTTGATGCAATGAACGAACGCTTCTTCAACACCTTTGCAGAACTTCTGCTCAGACTTCAGAAGAGCTGCTATTCAAATCCTGACATAATGCCACTCATTCCTTTTGAAGACATCATTGCTTTTTTTGCAGACAATGTTGCTTATATAAACTTTTTTATCGGAAGCATGGCAAACGACAGTTCTTTTGAAAAACGCTTCGGAAAAGAGCTGGAAAACCGCGGCGTTACGATGCTAAAGTACATTCAATATGATGCAGACGATAAAGAAACAGGCACGCCGGAACGATTTGCCCGCCTCATAGAATCATTTTACTGCGGAACTTCAATTTTTATATTTACAAAACTCCGGGAAAAGATGATTCAGGAAGGTGCAAAGGTAGACTCCGTAGCTGATTTTTCAAAAAAGATTGTTGAATTATTTACAAAGGGACTTGAAGGAACCTGCAGAACAAGCAGCAGGTTTTATCCCCAGGGCCTTTCAGAAAAACGGATGGATGAAATTGATAAAATGTGCCGCATCAATCCGGAAGACTTTCCGGAAGAAGACAGGTTTTTTACAGCCCTTGCAAATGTAATCAAAAAGTATTCTTTCAGCGGAGTTACAATCGAAAAAATTGCCGACGAAATGAATCTGGCAAAGAGCAGCCTTTATTCACATTTTGAAAACAAAAACAAACTCATTACGGAACAAATCCGCCGCGAACTGTTTTTGATGCAGACAATTGTTATGGAAAACTGCGCAGAAGGCAAAAACTTTTCAGAATACCTCTACATAAAAATTCGCTCTGAATTTGAATACTTTATGATGCGCCCGTCGATTATTCCGATTTGCGGCTGGCTTTTGATGAGCGATGAAGAGAACCCGTTTTTTGTAGAAGACTGCGAAGATGTAAAAAAGATTTTTAACAAAAAAGTTCAGGAGAAAAACGGTCCTGATTTAGGCATTCCGCTTTCCAACGAACTTATTGAATTCTGGATTGCGGCACTTCCGGTTGCACTGATTACTCAGGGACAGGCACACGGACTGAAACGCGATGATTTTGGAAAAGCCCTGCGAATCATTCAGCGGTTCGTGGAATATGGAATAGATAAATAAATTCTGGATATAAGGAGTTAAGGAGAACTTATGAATAATAAATCAAAAAAAATGATTGCCCTTTTTGGTGCAGTCTTGATGACAGCCGGAACCTTTGCACAGCAGGGTGCCGAAGCAGGTCAAAGTGATGCCGGTAAAACAATGGTTTTAACGGTGGAACAGGCTGTTGAATATGCCGAAAAAAACAACCGTACACTCAAAAGCAATGTCCTTGATCTTGAAATGAAGGAACGCGCTTCAAAATACGGCTGGAACGTGCTTTTGCCGACTGTTCAGGCAACCGGAACAATGGCCCGCACAACTTCTGATTCAACATGGAATTCAATTGTATCTGGTGTTGGACAAGGGGCTAGTGCACAGATGGGGACCTGGATTCCATCCGACCAGTGGGAATCAATGGCAAAACAGGCCGGTTTTGAAAACAACGAAAGCATGCACTGGGCAGCTGTGGGTTCACTTGGTGTAAGCTGGAACTTCAGCCTGGCTTATATTGCACAGATCAAGTCTGCAAAAGTAAATTACGAAGCAGGCAAACTCAGCTGGGAACAGAGCCAGAGAGAAACTCTGACAAACGTAAAAAAACTTTTTTATGGACTTTTGATTCAGCAGGAAGCGTTGAAAATTCAAAAAGCAACACTCCAGAACGCAAAACAGCGTGCTGACCAGGCACAGACTAACTTTAACAACGGTCTTGTTCCTGAACTCGCTCTTCTTCAGGCTCAGGTAAACTATGAAAACTCAAAGCCTGACGTTGATAAGGCTGAACAGTCCCTCCGCCAGCAGCTGGACACCTTTGCATTCCTTCTTGGTCTTCCTGTAGGTACAAAAATTGAACTGGAAGGAAATATTGAACCATCGTATATCGAAGTTACAACAGAAGAACTTCTCAACAAATACGGTTCAAACAGCCTCCAGATCCGTTCCCTGGAAAGCAGCCGCAGAGTAGCAAAACTCGGTTTGACCGCACTTGATTTTTCAAGCTACTTCCCGGCACTTGCATTCAGCTACACATATCAGCCGACACTTGCTCCATACGCTCTGGACTTTGACAAATGGGGCGACGGTGACAACTGGAAGGATGGCGGTTCATTGAGTCTGACCCTCGCATGGAACATTACAAACATGCTCCCATGGTCTGCAAACCGCCAGAAGGCAGCCGATGTAAGGGCTCAGCTTGCCCAGCTGGATCTGACCATCGAAACCCTCAAGGAAAACCAGAAAATTGAAGTCCGCAAGGCTGTTGATACTTTGAATCAGGCCCGGGATCAGATCGATGCAATGGGACGCAACATCAAGCTTGCCCAGCGCGCATACGAAATGAGCGCCCGTTCTTACCGCAACGGTACAACAGAACTGCTGGACCTTCGCGACAGCGAGAATCAGCTTAACCAGGCAAAACTCGGTCAGCTCAACTCAAAGTTCAATTATTTGAGCGCGCTGATGGATTTGGAAAATACATTAAATACAGACCTTTCTGCTTATAAATCGGCAAAGGCTAACTAACAGGAGGAATTTATGAAGAATTTAAGTCAAAAATCAATCGCTTTTCTGGCTGCAGTTACTCTCGCAGCAGGCTTTGCGGGTTGTAAAAAGCAGGAAGTTGCTAAAGGCAAGGATGCAGAAACAGAAGCAGTATACGCTGTAAATACATACAAAATTTCTGCCGGCAACCTTGATGAATATCTTGAATTTGGTGGTGACGTTGGAGCAGTAAACTCAGTTGCAGTTATGCCTGACATGGCAGGAAAAGTTGCAAGATTTGAAGTTACAGTTGGCCAGATGGTAAAAAAGGATCAGGTTCTTGCATACGTTGACGCAAGCCGCCCGGGCATGAATTATAGTCTCAGCCCTGTTAAGGCTCCGATTTCCGGACGCGTTGTTTCTCTTCCGCCTTCGGTTGGTTCAACAGTTTCACAGGCTGTAACAGTTGCAAGCATTGCTCAGACAGATGACCTTGAAATCAAAGTAAGCGTTGCTGAACGTTTTGTAAGCCGTATCGCAGAAAATCAGAAGGCAGTAGTTACTTTTGATGCCTATCCAGGTGTTGAATTCAATGCGAAAGTATTTGAAGTAAGCCCGGTTCTTGATACAACAAGCCGTACAATGGCAATCAAACTCAGAATTGAACCCGCAGATAAGCGTATCAAAGTTGGTATGTACGCAAGAGTTCGTCTGATTACAGACAGTGTTAAAAACGCAATTGTAATTCCAAACACAGCAATCATTACACGGGATGGAAAACCTTACGTATTCTCTGTTGCAACACAGAAAACAGAGGAAGAAGAAGCTACCGTAAAACTGACACCGGTTACAGCAGGCATTTCAGTTGATAACAAAACAGAAATTGCAGAAGGTCTCGCAGCCGGAGATGAAATCGTTATAAAGGGACAGACTTTGCTTAACGACGGGGCAAAAGTAAATATTATCGCTGTTACTGAGTAGTTTCCCGCCTAACGTTTTATAGGAGGCGTGATAAAAAGTACTTCCGTGTACTTTTTATCACATGCAGATTTTGCCGTCGGCAAAACTGCGATATCGTGCCTCCTGCACGACCGCTAACGCGGAGTT
>DLYJ01000146.1 GCA_003447785.1 Treponema sp. | reverse complement strand
CCTGAATGGGGCTCTTCCACAAAGCTCCGCAGGTTTTCTGAGGACCAGTGATAGCGCCGGGCTTTTTTTTCGTTTACATTCATTCCCTGCTGTACGATAGTCCAGTCCCCTTCGTCGCTTAAAATAAAATTGTGCTGGTAAAGCTGAAAGCCGTCCTGAACCGCCGTCCCGTCTACTTTTGCCGCAAGTTTAGAGCTGTTGATGAGGTAGTTTCCGTCCATGCCAGTCATGTCGGCTAAAATCTGTAATTCTTCCGGAGTCCGCCTTGAATATTTACCCCGTCCGCCGCAGACAACGATGCCAAGTTCCCTTGCCCTGCGGTTAAGGCCCCGCTTTAAGGCATACATAACGCTTGTTGTAATTCCGCTTGAATGCCAGTCCATCCCCAGCACGCAGCCCAGGCTCTGAAACCACAGAGGGTCACTTAAGCGCACAAGGGCTTCTTTTTTGCCGTATTTTAAGACGATGGATTCAATAATCTGTGTGCCGAGGGCCATCATGCGGTCGGCAAGCCATTTAGGAACCGTGCCCGTATGAAGGGGAAGATCAGCATAACCTGAGCGTTTAATCATGTTTTCATTATAGCAAAAATCAGTATAATAGCAAAATGCACAGAATTCTTTTTATTTGTCACGGAAATATCTGCCGCTCCCCGATGGCAGAAATGGTTTTTAAACACATGGTAAAAAATGCCGGCCGTGAGAATGACTTTTATATCGACAGCGCCGCAACAGATTACGACGAAATCGGCAACGGAATGCACCGTGGCACAAGACAGATTCTTGAAAAAAATCACATTCCCTATACGGACCACCGCGCCCGCCTTGTAACCCCTGACGATTACAACGACTTTGACCTTTTAATCATCATGGACAGCGAGAACGAGCGTCATCTCGAACGCCGGGTGGGAAAGGATACGGAAGGCAAGGTTCATTATTTAATGGAATATGCAGGAAAACACCGTGACGTGGCCGACCCCTGGTACACAGGCAACTTTGAAGAAACCTGGCGCGATGTGTGTGAAGGCTGTGAGGGACTGCTTAAAATAGTATGAGTTTTATTCCAGCTAAAAAATCTCTGTTTGTTATATTTTTCTCTTTTCTATACACGGCCTGCTTTGCCCAGTTTTTTAATTCTCAGTTATTTAAATTATCTGTAGAACCTGAATTTTCTTATGCTAATGGATGCTTAAAAGAGATTATTTATCAAAGCGGGGACAAATCAAAAAAGCGGAGTCTTCTTGAGTGGGAAAAAAAGCTGTGGTTTTATGGCGCAAATGTAGATATGTCTGTAAAAAAACTTCATTTTGACCTTAAACTGAAGGGGGCTGCAAATGATATTTCTGGGCAGATGAAGGATTCTGACTGGCTTAGTAAAACTGATTATTCAATGAAAACGTCATATTCGTGGGGAGATAATATCAGTGACCAAAATTATATTGCCGGCCTTTCCATTTATTATGATTTAAAAATTTCGAGGCAATTTTCAATTTGCCCTTTTGCCGGAATTGATTATCAATATGATTCCTTTTACCGTGAGCGTGGAGCAAAAGGCCGTTATGGCGAAGCCGCATATTCATCTGATATGAAAGATCACTGGTGGTATGAGGAAGAAGCAAAAGTTTTTCCTTCGGAGCGTTATTGGAGTGAAGAAAAACAGGCTTATGTGCGTCTTCAAATTGCAGAAATTGATTATAAAAAGCACTCTGTTTATACATGGGCAGGGGTAAAAATGAAATTTGAAGAGGATAGGTTTAAATTTATGCTGGAAGCCTGTTTTTCACCTTATCTTTATTTCTCTGCTGAGGATAAACATCATGATTCAGGTGACGGAAAGATTCTTCATATGATACAGGACGGGTGTCTGGCAGCATTTAAAACCGGAATAAAAGCAATATTTACAGTTAATGAGTTTTTAGACCTGTCCTGTTCATTAAACTATCTGGATACAAAAACTCTTCGTGGTAAAATCTATTACGGGTGGACTGCATACCCGTATCAGGATAGTGGTGCTTCAGCACGAGAATTTTTGACCGGTATTTCTGCCACAATAAAAATATTTTAATATTTAAGCAAATTACATAAAAAGATTGATTATATAAAAAAAGGTCATTCTGTATAATCAGAATGACCTTTTTCGCTTTTATGACTGTCAAAAATTAGTCTGCGTATTCAACAGGTTCGCCTTCGCCTTCAATATCAGAAAGTTCCCAGGTACCTTTGAGAGAAGATGCTCCGTAAACATTTGCATAGAAACCAAGGTCGAGCAATGTCATTTCACTAAGTCCTGTATCAGATGCTGGAATTGTATATGTCTTAACAGCAGTTGCTCCACCTTCGCCATAAGTTGTGTTTGAACCTAATGCAGATGTTGTTCTAAGAGGATCATCATTATAGAAAGAAACTGTATAAGAACCTGCGTCACCTGTACGTCCTGTAGAAGATCCGTCATTTGCAACTACGTTAATCCAAACATCAAAAGATGTACCGGCTCCTGATTTGATGGTAACAAATGAATAGTCTTTTCCATCAACGTTATGTACTGTAAGATCATGCTCTTCTGCCAGACATCCCTCTTTACCAATTAAAATACCGTTTTTATCAGCAAAGTTGTTGCCGGAACTTAAATATGCAGCACCAATATTCTTGTAATAAGAAACATAACCTTCAACTGTTCCGTTGTTGTTGCGTACACCTGCAAGTCCAAAGTTATAAGTTTTGTCTGAATTCTGTGTAAGTGCAAAAATATATCCCATTACACCATCACCACTTGCTTTGTTTTTAGTTGTAGTATTTGAAATTTTGCAGACAGCATCGTAGTGCCTTGTTTTTAAACTTTCAAAGCCGCGGCTGTAACCGGTAGTTTCATTTGTGTAATCAATTGTACATTTATCTCCGCTTCTTTTAAGCATGTCATTTGCATCTTCTTCCTCAGCACATCCTGCAAAGAGACCAAGCATTGCGGCAGCAAAGAGACTGCCAATAAGAACTTTAGAAAGTTTCATAATTAAAAACTCCTCATTTTTTTTCTTTGATTTTCTAGTCCCGCATACGCCGGACGATTAAATAAATTGTAACCCATAAGTTTTATAATTTCTAGAATTTAAATAAAAATAATCTTTATTTATTTAACAAACAGGCCGCTCAGAAGTGAGCGGCCTGTTTTGGAATTACGAATTAATTATTTTGCGTTTGAATTGTCTGTTCCTTTTGCTTGTGCCGGTTCAAGTTCAATTTGATTGTTCTTTACGGAAATAATCTCGAGTGCACGTGTGATGATTGTGTTTGATTTGTCTGACTTTGTGTAAAGAAGCAAATCTTCACCTTCTTTAACGGCGAAGGTGCATTCAACCTTGCCGTCGTTGAGGGTAAGTTCGTATGTTCCGTTTACTGATGGTGCAATTTTTGTAACCATAGAAACTTTTGCCTTTGATGTTTTACAAGGCAGGTAACTTACTTCCTCACCAACTTTTAAAGAAAATGCAAATGTCGGTAGTGCCAGTGCGGCTGCGATTGCCAGTGCGATAAATTTTTTCATTTTATGCCTCTCTGTAGTTGAAATATCAGTCCAGTATTAAAACTGAACATCCTAATTCTAACCTTAAAAAATCAAAAAACAATAAAAGTTACAGATTACGTAATTTTTTTTTAATTTTCTAACAATGTTTTTTATTGTTTTTTCCTTAATTCTTCAATTTCTTTTTCAGAAAGACCTGTATATTTTGCAATCTGTTCGTCTGAAAGGTTGTCTTTTATCATCATTAAAGCTGCCTGACGGATACCCTGTTTCAGGCCCTGCTGTAGGCCTTGCTGTATACCCTGTTTCAGGCCCTGTTCAACTCCGCGGCGG
>DLYJ01000265.1 GCA_003447785.1 Treponema sp. | reverse complement strand
GTGGACGGAATTGAAAACTATAAAATCACGGATATTGTAGACCATCACAGAATCGGCTCTCCATCAACAAAATATCCGATTTCTTTTATCAACCTGCCTCTGGGTTCAACTTCCACAATAATCACAAAGCTTTTTATCGAACAAAAAGTTGAACTTCCCCAGCAAATTGCCAGACTCCTTCTCTGTGGAATTTTGAGCGACACTCTCATATTAAAATCTGCCACAACAACAGAAACTGATGTTCAAATCGCAGATTATCTTTCGTCACTGACAAAGCTTGATTACCAGGAACTTGGTGAAGAAATCATCCGCGCCGGCAGCAGAATCTCAGGTCGTAGCGCAGAAGAAATCGTAAACCAGGACATGAAAGAATACCGTGAAGGCGGAAAGTCATTTACCGTAAGTCAGATAGAAGTAGACGGCACGGACGAATTAATGAAGCAGTACGAAAAACTTACCCAAACCCTTCAGAGCGAGTGCAGGGGAAGGGGCGCTCTCTTTTCGGCACTGCTGGTGACAGACATTTCTTCCCTTTCTTCAATAATGATAATCTGGGGTGAAGAAAAGTTTTTGCAGACCCTCAACTTTCCCCGCGTTGAAGAAAATGCATTTGAATTAAAAGGCGTCGTAAGCCGCAAAAAGCAGTTAATTCCCATGCTCACCGAACTTTTGCAGAACAGTGCAGACTAAATCATGCACGGGACTCCAGTAACAAAACAGGCATAAAAAAAACCGGTCGCAGGACCGGTTTTTCACTTTTCTTTTAATTACTCCCAGCCGAAGGTTGCAGGCGGTTTGTTTGTACAGTCGTAGTAGATTGCGTCAACAAAGCCCAGTTCTGAGATTTCCTTTACAATGTTGAGCAAAAGTTCACGGTCCAGCTGTGCAAAACGGGCTGTCATTACGTCTTCTGAGCATACAGGGCGGAGAACAAAGCTTGCCCGGTCTGCACTTGAAGCGTATGGAATATCGATTGTAAGGTGCTGGAAAATCCTGTCGTACCATCCTGACTTATGAAGATTTGTCAGAACGATGTTGTCAACTTCCCGCAGCTGGTCAAGGCGGCGCTTGTCACAGTAACCTTCCTGAAGTTTCATGTCGCTGTCTTTTATCTTTGGGTTCTGCCAGAGACAGATAACACAGCGGTTGATAAGTTTTGCGGCGTTTGTAATGTCGCTGGATGTGTCTTCAATCTTTTTCCAGTGTTTTGGAAAGTGGCAGAAACCGTCTTTTTCATCTTTTGAGAATCTTAATACCGCCGGGAACCTGTATGTTCTGAAGTCCCCCTGAACTCCCACTGATTTTACAGGAAGAACAAATCTTTCGAGACTTGCAGTACAGTGTTCGCAGAAGTGATGGAGTTCAATTGAATTAAGTTCTTTGTTTGCGTCGTCGATTTCCTTTTTGTCTGCCTCAGAAAGATTTCCGTCAGAGCACAAAACGTTAATCGAAAGTCCTGGTCCCGGGAACGGGTGGCGCATTACAAGTTCATCATCAAGGCCGAGTTTTTTACCGATTGCACGAACTTCATCCTTGTAAAGGTCCTTTAACGGTTCAATAATCATGCCCTGTGCAATGAGTTTCTGGATTCCTTCAACACGGTTGTGATGAGTTTTGATTGTATTTGAATTTTTGGTTCCGCCTGATTCAATGATATCCGGATACAAAGTTCCCTGGGCAAGCATCCATTTGTCTTCATCAAGTTTCTGCTGGGCAACAACTCTGTCGCGCACTGTGATAAAGTTTTCGCCTACTGCCATGCGCTTTTTCTGTGGGTCTGTGAGCCCCTTGATTGCGTCCAGAAAACTCTGGCTTGCGTCTTCCACGATAAAATTGTTGAATCCAAACTTTTTGTAGGCGTCAGCAACGTTTTTGCTTTCGTTTTTGCGCATAAAGCCGTTGTCTATGTGGAGACCGAGAACTCTGTCCTGGCCCAGAGCCTTATTCAACAGGGCAAAGGCTACTGTTGAATCTACACCGCCGCTCAGGAACAAAAGCACGTTCTTGTCTTTTGCGTCTTTTTTGATTGAATCCATAATGTGGTTCAAAACTGTGTCTTCATCCCAGTTGATTTCCATTCCGCAGATGTCGGCAAAGTTTTTGAATATTTTGTTTCCTTCCGGAGTGTCCTTTACTTCGCAGTGGCACTGGAGACTGAAACGCTTTTTTGAAAGATTCTGCAATGCTGCAAACTGGCAGTTTTTTGTTGAACCGATTACTTCAAAACCGTCTGCAAGAGACAAAACTGCGTCCTGGTGGCTCATCCAGACCTGAGTTACAGAAGATACTCCTTTAAAAAGAGGGCTCTGTTTTCCTGCGTCTGTAAGATTGAGCTGTGCAAAGCCGAATTCACCCACGTCTGCCTTTCCTACATTGCCGCCGTATGACTTTGACATGAGCTGGTGTCCGTAGCAGAGTCCGAGAATTGGAAGCGGGAGTGTTAAAATCTTTTCGTTGAATTCCGGAACCTTTTCATCGTAAACACTTGATGGTCCGCCGGAAAAAATAATTCCTTTTGCGCCTTCAAAGACAGAAAGGTCTGCGCTTGGAAGAGCAATTTCTGAATAATAGCCCAGCATACGGAATCTTTTTGCAATTAAGTGAGCGTACTGGGAACCAAAGTCTAAAACTACAATTTTTGAGCGATCCATATTAATTCCTTATTGGTGTAGTATATCTGAAAAATGAATAAAAGACTATAATAACTCGTCGTGTTCAAGGTACATGGTAAAGTATGAACTTATCTGACTCATAACCTTACTTGTAACAACCGGGTTTTTCTGTGCAAGGGAGCGGAATGTGTCTCCGTCAATCCTTACAATCTGTGCGCTGTCCACAGCGCAGGCCGAACCTGTTCTTTTTGAACCGAGAATACAGTTTAATTCGCCAAAGAAGTCTCCCCGGCTGAATATAGTGTCCGTGCCGTTGTCGTTTTTTACGGCAACTTGCCCATGAACGATATAATAAGCATCAAGATCCGTGTCGCCCGGTTCAAAGACGGACTGACCTGCATCCAGATGAATTATGTTTGTGTCATTTGCAATCAGGTAGTCCGGTCTGATAAAAAGTGCCCGTCGTAAAGATGACCACCAGCTGCAGTCGTCCTGTTTTGGAAGAAGATAAAGTTCACCAAGCAAAAGTTCGTCAAAGAACTGATAAACAAAAATCATCTGTGCAAAGAACAGATAGAACATAAAGAAAAAGTAAATGTCCATGAACAAAATGATTGCATGGCCCAAAAATCCGTAAATCAAATTGTACTTTCCCACATTCAGAAAGAGGTGCATTACAAAACGGAATACCCAGAAACTTACCGTACAGCCAAAACTTGTTGCGGCGCACAGAATCATCGAAGGTTTTGTTCCCGCAGAGCCCCAATAGAGCAGGGTAACGGCTGCAAAAATCAAAATGTTAGGAAGATATTGAACCCATCGGCCCGACAAAAATCCATCCTGAATAAAGGCAAACTGCGGAACGTCATGAAAAATCGGCTGGTTGATGATTGTTTTGAGGGTTGTAAAGGAAAAGATAATCATAATTACTGTAAAAATTACGATTAATTCAAAAGCAATGGCTAAAATCTGATTTACCACGGGTTTACGGTGATGCTTTCCCTGAAAGATTGCAATCATGCTTGCAAAAACAGAAGCAAAAAAGCGCCGTGCCATCCAGACGATAAAGATGACCAGTAATAATTCAACCGGATTGAATGTATTGACCGTTGAAATTGCGGCAGTCAGAGACTCTGGGGCAAAATATTCGCCTAGGGCTGGAACCGCATTAAAGATTGACATGATTGTATCCGGCGAGGCGTGAAGAATTCGCACCAGGACAGAAACAATCATCATTAAAATCGGGATGAAGGAAAATAAAAAATCAAAAGAGCAGGCACTTGCATAAGAAAACAGACCGTTCTGCAAAAAGAACTTTATTGTAAGGAATAATCCTTGAGAAACGGTTATGTTTGTAAGTGCCCGTCGCTTTTTCAATTTCCTAAGGTTCGTCCGTATTAGAAGTCAGATAATTTGCAGGTTTGCTTAGCAAACCTGTTGAAACTTGCTGACTAGAAGTCAGCAAGTTTCGGAGCGCGCGGATAAGGAATTACATCACGGATGTTCTGCATTCCTGTTACGTAAAGAAGAAGGCGTTCAAATCCCAGGCCGAATCCTGAGTGAGGAACAGTACCAAACTTTCTTAAGTCAAGGTACCAGCTGTAGTCTTCCGGTTTGAGCCCCAGTTCCTTAATGCGGTTAAGAAGTTTGTCGTAATCTTCTTCCCGTTCAGAACCACCGATGATTTCTCCAAGGCCAGGAACTAAAACGTCTACGGCTTTTACGGTTTTTCCGTCGTCGTTGAGCTTCATGTAGAAGGCTTTGATTTCCTTAGGATAGTTGTAAACCATTACAGGGCATTTGTAGATTTTTTCTGTAAGGTAGCGTTCGTGCTCGGTTGCAAGGTCACATCCCCAGAATGGTTTAAATTCAAATTCGTCTGCGTGCTTTTCCAGTTCTGCAACGGCTTCCGTGTAGGAAACCCGCTTGAACGGTGTTTCTACAACGTGGCGCAGTGTGTCGATTACGCCCGGCTGGATTCTCTTGTTAAAGAATTCCATGTCTGCTGAACATTTTGTCAAAGCCCAGTTGAGAAGGTACTTTATGAATTCTTCCTGAATGTCCATGTCGTCTTCAAGATCAAAGAATGCCATTTCAGGTTCACACATCCAGAACTCTGCAAGGTGGCGTGTTGTGTTTGAGTTTTCTGCACGGAAAGTCGGACCGAAGGTGTAAACACGGCCCAGGGCAGTTGCAAGTGTTTCTGCTTCCAGCTGGCCAGAAACTGTAAGGGAAGCCTGCTTGCCGAAGAAGTCTTTGCTGTAGTTTACCAGCTTGTGTGCGTCCTCTTTTTTCATGCCGTTTGCGCCTTTTTCAACAGCGATTTCGGCAAGTTTTTCCAGTGAAAGGGTTGTAATCTGGAACATTTCTCCGGCACCTTCGCAGTCTGAGCAGGTGATTTCAGGAGTGTTGATGTAGTAAAAGCCCTTTTCCTGGAAGAAAGAGTGAAGGGCAAATGCCATCTGGCTTCTCATTCGGAAAACTGCGCCGAATGTGTTTGTGCGGGCACGAAGGTGTGCATTTTCCCGTAAAAATTCCATTGAGGCAGCTTTTTTCTGGATAGGGTAGTCTGAAGGACACTTTCCCAAAACCAGGAGAGTTTCCAGATTAACTTCTACGCTCTGCCCTGATGCAGGTGACTCGATAAGTTTTCCTGTTGCCTTTACGGAAGCTCCTGTAGAAATATTTTTGAGAGCGTCTTCGATATTATTTGAATTTTCCGGTTTGGCCGGATTAGAGCGGTCAAAAGTCAATTGAATTGATGCAAAGCATGAACCGTCATTAACCTGAATGAATACAAGGTTTTTTGAATCGCGCACTGTGCGCACCCAGCCGCATACGGTTACAGTGCGGCCGTCTGGAGCGGATGTAAGAATATCCTTAATAAGTTCTGTTTTCATATTCAAATATAGTACCACTTTGAGACTATCATAACAAGTATTCGGCAGGTCATGGAGCGTGCAAAAGCCCTATTCTTTGGGGTTCAAGTAGTTGCAATAGTATATATAAAATTGTATAATTATTAAAATTATTTCGTGTTGTTGCATATTTATGCAAAACCGATGCATACGAGGTACAGCCCATGTCATATAGCGATTTTGAGGATCCGATCAGAAACACTAAGAAAATCAACGAAAAAAAAATAGTAGCTAAACTCGCAAAAATCGCACAGGCCAATGACCCTATATCAAATGACTTGTATACAAAGTACGATGTAAAGCGCGGACTTCGTAACGCAAACGGAACCGGTGTTCTTGTAGGACTCACAAGCATTGGTGATGTTGTAGGCTATAAGGTGGAAGATGGTAAAAAAATCGCAATTCCGGGCAAACTTCTGTACCGGGGATATGATGTTGCAGACCTGATTGCAGACGCAGAAAAACACAATCAGTTCGGCTACGAACAGTGCGCCTACCTTCTTCTTTTTGGAAAGCTGCCGACCCAGGCTGAACTTGACGAATTTAATGAATTGCTGGGCTCGCTCCGTAATCTGCCTCCAAACTTTACCGAAGACATGATTATGAAGGCGCCGTCTGCTGACATCATGAACAAACTTGCCCGCGGTGTCCTTGCTTCGTACTCATACGATGAAGACCCTGAAGACCGCTCTTTGAGCAATGTTCTCCGCCAGTGCATTCAGTTGATTTCACGCTTTTCTACACTTGCCGCATACGGTTATCAGGCAAAGCGCCGCTACTACGACTTCAAGTCAATGTATATTCATAATCCTCTTCCTGAACTTTCAACTGCAGAAAACTTTCTGCGCCTGATTCGCAACAACAAGGCTTTTACTGATGATGAAGCAAAACTTCTTGACCTTGCACTCGTTCTCCACGCTGAGCACGGAGGAGGTAACAATTCATCTCTTACAGTTCACGTAGTTAGTTCTGCTGATACAGATACATATTCTGCAATTGGTGCTGCTGTAGGTTCCCTCAAGGGACGCCGCCACGGTGGAGCCAATATTCAAGTTATGGAAATGATGGATGATATTAAGGAGAACGTAAAGGACTGGAGTTCAGAAACAGAAATCCGTGAGTACCTGCGCAAAATCGTTAATAAAGAAGCTTA
>DLYJ01000251.1 GCA_003447785.1 Treponema sp. | reverse complement strand
TCAGGCAATGAAGTATACGCTGAACCATAAGAATCATTGTTATTCTTGTTGTTCAGGGAAATGATTTCAAAGTACTCATCTCCGGCATCACCGTCTGTATCTACACGTAATGAGTGATCATAATCACCGCTTCCAGTTAAATCAGTACTTGTAACTGTAGTAGTTGAACCAAGGTTAAAGCCTGTAAGTGTTACAGATTCACCTGTGGTTCCCAGTACATAAACCGAATAGTGGCCCTTTGCCGTGCGGCTGTAAACAGTCGGATTATTTATCTTAAGTCTGCTCAGGCTTGTAGAAACTTTTGTGATGTAAGGAACAATGTCCATCCTGTAGCGAGGAGTCAATGCTCCGTCTGCAGTCTGTGTCAAAGCCGCTTCCGATGAAATATCAGAAGCATTGTTGTTGGAGTCGGTTGCCTTTACAAGTGCTACACTGTCGAGCGCAACCTGATCAAGGGTTTCTGTACCGGTAGTTGTAGTTACAACCGTAGAAACCTTTGAAGTGTCCAGAGTCAAAGTCCAGTTTACAGAGTGTCCGTCCTGGCCGAGGCTGTTGTCTGAGATTTCAAAAATCCAGCCGTCATCTGCGAGGCTTCCGCCTGCAACCGGGCTTGCTCCTGAACCGTCAGTTTTATCCCATGATGTGCCGTTAAAGGTTGCAAAGATAAATTCTTTGCCGGCATTTGTTCCGTCAAGCTTAAATCCGTCAATCTTAAGGGCAATGTTCTTAAGCATCTTGTTGTCGTATGCACTACCCTTGATAACAATAGTTCCAGAAACTTTAGGGTCTTTATCAAATTCCCCGCTTGTGGCCTGTGAATCATATCCTGGGGCTCCAAGCCAGTCGCTTTCCAATTCAATATGACCATTAGCTTTGCTGTTCTGGTAAAGGCTGTTATCGTCTTTAGAGTACCAGTAGAACGGTTTAATTTTTGCAGTTGGTGCAATTCCATCATAGAGGGCTAGTTCAAGATCGCTTACATGCAGTACACAGAACTGGCTGGTTGAACCAGGTGTTGTTTCATCTGTGCTGTCCCAGAATGTAAATGAAGCCCCGATAGAAGCCTCATTTGCAGACGCTGTCAGACTGTCTGTTTCTGCAAGACCTGCAAGCTGTTTGCTTGTCAAAGTAAATGCCTTGAGTACAGTTGAAGTTGCAGCGCTCTTATAGCTTACGCTTCCGATTGTATCTGTAATTACGCCTGTAATTGTGTTGTCAACTGCGGCAGTTGTACCGTTTTCGGTCGTAATCTGAGTTGTATTGGCTGCACCCTTCTTGTAAACCATTATGATATTGCCGTTACCACCAACAATTTCTGGTACTACAGCAAGTTTATCCTTGGCGATAAAGTGTTCGCCACCAAAGTTTGCGGTTGCGATAGAAATTACATCCCGTACTTCAGTAGTGTTGATTCCTGCACTTGCATTTGCGTGATATACATCGTAGCCCACAAATTCGCCTGCGGTAAATGAACCGTTACTGTTTAAGTCGGTGCCCAGGTAAACCTTTGCAAGACGAGGAGCACTGTTTGCAATATTTACCTTGTATGTTATCGATGAAACGTTTTCTGCCTTATCAAATGCGATAATTACAAGTTCTGCAGGACCATCGGCAATGTTTCCCGAGTGGATTGTTGCATCCCAGATATATCCCACAGATTTAGAACCTGATACGGATTCAGGCATTAAGTCGCCGTCATCACCGCTTTCAAAGGTAAATGTAGTTTCTGTCTCTGCACTTTTCTTTTCTTTACCTGTATTATCTACAACCTGTGCATAAGGGAAGTAGGCTGTTGTAGAAGTATCTTCCGTAACACCGGTACTTGTATTAAAGCCGATTGTTCTGCCGTCATTAGCGATTGATTCAATACGACGGTAAACACCACCAACTTCAATCAAACCACCAACACGGATGTGGCTGTTTGTACTTAAATCAGAATCAGCAACAAAGTTGTACCCTTTCATTGTACCTGTTACAGGAAGAGCCCACATGCTTATTGAATTATCACCCTGCCTGATTGTGCGTTCTGTCAAATCTGAGAGAGCAACCTTAGCATCAGATGTTCCTGTGGTAATCAGAGGATCCATAATACATTCGTTTGTAAAATCTGATCCATGACGGATGTAGTAGAATGCAACCCGTTCAAGGCCAGAACCTGTTTCTTCCGTTTTACCCCCAAGAGTAAATACATAGTTAGAGTCAGTAATTGTGTAGTTCTGGCCAATCAAGTTTGAACTATCCGGAGCAAGTCCATCACCATTGTATACTGCGTTAATAACCGGGGCAGTATTATCAAGTCTCAGTTCATAGGTAGTTGTAAGTGTATGACCGCTTGTCTGACTGTCAGTTACACTTACGGTATAAGTTACATATTCTGTAGTTGTATCTACAGGAATGTATATGTACTGACTCTTGGCACCGCTGTCCGCTGTTGCTACATTGGAAACAAAGTAGTCTGTATCTGCAACCAGGTTTTTTACCTGAATGTTGTTCTTTACTGTATAAGAAGAAAGTTCTGATTCATCTTCCAGTTTAACTGTCAGATACCAGCTACCCTTTAAGTACATCTGGGCTTCGTAAGTTTTTATAGCCTTAACGGAAGGCGTATCTGCCTTTGCATTTGCACTTGTAATCTGAGCGTCGTACTGGCAGAGGGTTGCTTCCTGAGTCGGGGCAGTAGCGTCGATACTGAATGTGTAGGTGTCACTCCAGGTTCCGAACTTTCCTTCAGCGTTTACGGCACAAGCACGGATTGCAAGGTCATTTGTCTCTCCTGCAGCCGGGTCAAGTTCCTTTTCGTTGTTAATCTGGATATACCATGAAGAACTTGTCTTTGTTGCCTTAATTCCCCACCAAGAACCTGCAAGTGTTGAACTGCCAGAAGTGTCTTCATCACCAAAGGTGAGTTTTGTAACGCCAAGTTCGTTCTTAACTGCCGCACTGTCCATTACTGTGTAACCGAATCCGCCGTTATTAACGAGGCCTGTAAAATTAGTTGAGCCGGAAACCAGAGTTTTATCAGCTGAATCAAAGTTGTACTTTCCGTCTGAAGTTTTCTTTGCAATCTGAATAAATACGGCTGCAACGTTTGTGGTTCCGGAAGGAATGTATGCGTCGCCGGTTACACGGATTGTACCGCCGAGAGTCAAACCGTCTGTCGGGTATGAGATTGAAGTCTTAGGACGGTCACCATCCGGGTTGTGCTTGAAAGTAAAGTCTTTCTTTAAAGTATAGTTTCCAAGGTTATCAACTGCCAGTACATAGAATGGAAGTGTATAAACCTTATCCGACGTAGGATGAGGACAATAATCTGAAGTATCATATTTTTTTGCTTCATCCGTCGCAATTGTAAATGACCAGCTTGTTTCTGTAGTATTTGCGTCAAGAACGTGGTTCCATAAGCTGTTACCTTCATCATCAGTAAGGGCCATCAGCTGTTCATCAGTCATCGCACGCTGTGTTTTAGTCGGGATGAGCCATTTTGTAATGTAAGTGTCAGCAAGGCCCACGTCAGTTGCATTACCGCCAATCTTAATGTCACCTGTTACTTCATCATTCGAACTTGGAGTAGTAATTCTTACATCCGGTCCGTCATTATCAACCATGAATACAGGAGATGCGTTTCCAGAAAGTCCGCTTGTATCATAAACTTCAATTGAGCAGGTAATTGAACCAGTTTTTGCAACGCTTAAATCTATGAGACTTGTTGTCCATGTAGTAATTGTGTTGTTTTCAGAAAGAATTGAAGTTCCGTTTGTGTCGTATGTGAAGGCAATTGTCTCACCTTCAACAGTGCGGCTTGTATAATCTGTGGAATTAATATTTGTCAGGCGGATATAAGCATCCGCATCGGAACTGTCTTTATACTTAAGGGTAAGAAGCATGCCTTCAATACCGTTGGCATCTTTTCCCTTAATGATAAACTGAACATACTGTCTATCTTTTCCACCTACAATGAGGCTTGTACCAGGTGTTACAGAAGTACCGTTTGACGTTTGAGTATTATCATAGCTCTGTACCTGAGTATCCGCAATTGAAGGCGCTGTACTGTCGCTCTTGTAAGTCAAAACAGCATTATTGTCAGTTGCAGTTTCGCTCTTGTACTGAATCTTTGGCATGAGGTATGCGGTTGCATTATTTGTGTAGAATTTTGCCCCTGAATTATCCTCAATGTAGAAGTAAAGGTTCTTTGTGCCATCGTGTGTGCTTGCAGGAGTATATGTAAAGCTTCCGTCAGCACCGAGGCTTACACGACTTGCGCTTGAAGGAGCGTCGCCGGTTCCTGTGTATGGTGCGTCTTCCGTAATATACAGATGTTTAACTGTGGCTGTGCTTGTTGCGTCATCATCGTTGATTGTACCTTCAAGAGTAGCGTTTGTTCCGTACTTTAAGATGTAAGAACCGTCACTAAGCTTGTTAAGGTTAATCAGACGGATTGTCGGCCTGTCTGAATCACGGTCAACCGTGTACTTAAAGCAGTTTTTATCGAGAGTATATGAATAAGTCTTAACCTGAGATGTATTTTCAGTGTAAATATTGCAGTTACCTGCAGTATCAGTTACAACCGGAATCAGCCAGACATCTTTAGTTGCACTTGCCGTGTCTTCGCCAAATACATCATATACGTTTACGTTTTCAAACTTATAACTGTAAATCAGAGCCGGATCTGTTATTGTTGAACCGAACTGAGTCAAATCTTCAAGAGCCGGAGGTGTCTGAGCCAGAGACGGGTCTGCCTTTGTGTAGTAAAGTGCAAGACTTGCAGGAGCGGCACCAGTATACGTTACGCTTCCTGTCACTGAAATACTGCCGTTAATACTTGCATTCTTGAGAGGAGTAGTAATTTCCAGATCCGGAGAAGTAGCGTCTACCTGCAAAGTAAAGATTGTTGAAGCGCTGGAGTTACCTGCAGCATCTTTTACAGTTGCGTTTACAGGGTATGTTGTGTCACCGAGAGTCTGGAGCAGACTTGTTGGAATTGTTGCTGTCCATCCGCTTGAGAGGGCGCCGCTTGTTGTGATTGTTCCGGTCACGTTTTGGCCATTTAATGTCAGAACAACTGAACTTACTCCCGAAGCATTATCGTTTACAGTTCCTGCAACTGTAATTTCGTTTACCTTGTTTGTGTACTGAGCACCACTGGTAGTTGAACTCAAGGTCGGAGACTCAGTATCTATGTTCAAACTGAAGAAACTTGCAGAGTTGTTCCATGTGTTTGATGCTTGTGCACTTGTGTCATTGATTGAAGTTGCATAAATTGAATCAAGAGCTGCGTTACCTACATTATCTACCGCAACGAGGGCAAGATAGTTTTTCTGTGCATCAAAGCCAGAAATTGTAGTTTTAAACAATGAATCAATTTCTTCAAATGCCTTTGTTCCATCGGCCTTAGTGTAAGAAACACGATGAGTTACGCGTTCGGCAAGAGGACTAAAGTAGCCGTCTTTTGTCGTTGCGTAGTGTGTGAGGAAGTTGTTCAAATCTCTTTCCGTCGGAACTTGGTCGTAAATCTTGTAATAAATCATGTTTACGCCAGAACCGTCTTCAGTAAAATCACCGCGGATAGTAATTGTGCGGGCAGTACCCCAGGTTCCAACCTGATATTTACCACCTACGTCCTTATCAAGGACATCATCCCAAGTAAGAGAAGCGGCATTAATTTCTGATGTTTCGTTATTATTTTCTCCCACACGGAAGATCAAATCCTTATTCTTTTTGTCGATAAGGTGCTTTCCTGCAGGAGCAATTGTATCAAATTCAACTTTGTATTCGGTATCCGTGCTGTTGCCCGCAGCATCATAAGCAGTAACTGTAAGCACAGTATCCGGAGCATTGCTCTGAGGAGCAAAATCGGCAAGTGAAAGATTTCCAAAGAGCCAGCCGGTTTCTGCCTGAGAATTTGTCTCTGTTAAAATTTTTTCATCGCCGTTAGAGTCAATTCCTGTGAATTTATAACTTGTAAGGCCGCGGTTAAAGTTATCGATTGTTGTACCGCTCAAAGAGAAGGTCTTTGTATTGTTGATGAATATAGTTCCGTCAGAAGCAGTATAGCCTGTAGAAATTTTAACGTTGTTTTCTTCAGGAGCTTTTGAATCAAGATAGTACTGGCGGTTCTGAGAAGAAGTTCCGCCCGCATTCTGTGCCGAAATTGTAAATTCAACATTGTAAACGCCGCTTCCGTTTTGGATAATGCTCTTCATCGAACCGTTTGCGGTAAAAGTCTTTGTCCAGGTGTAACTGAATGTGGTATTTTCCACAAAATTCAGTTCGATGTCTCCGCTCATCTGGGCAGAATCTTCAGCGTCATTTGCATCAGAAAGTTTGAGAGTATATGTTACAGAGCCTTTCTGGAGTTCTTCTGAAGAATTGATGGTTCCGTCAAAGCCAAAACTTCCATCTGTCAGTACGCTTTCGGTAAAGATGCTGGCAGTCTTTAAGTTGCGCTTGCCTGCTTCCTGGTTGATTATGATTGTCGGAGTTTTTGAATTCGACTTGGAAACAAATCCAAATCCGTCATCGTCACTTGGAATGATTTTCTGACCGTTAATATCAGTTCCTTCAATGCTGAATACATAGTGAGTGTTTGCTTCAATTTCGCCCTTAGCGATGGAAAGACTTGTCTGAACGGAAAGTCCGTCAGAGTTTTCGCCTTCAGTAGTTACAGTGTAGCGGCAGGCTGCAGGATTCAACCTGACGTGCTGTGCTGCAAGAGACTCGCTGACTCCGCTGGCTATTGCGTATTCAACTGCTACGGCTTCATTCCAGGTCCACAAAAGCTGTTTTGAACCGAGAGCGTTCTGATTAGCATCCACCTTTGTGTAATAAACACTGATAGTGCTTGTGTCCAGGTTTGTAAGGTCAAGACCGGGAGTTACGGTAAGGTTGATGTTTGATTCAGTAAAATAGTTATAGAAACCGTCAGTGTATTTTTCGGTATCGCTGGAACTAAAATCCATGCCCATACCGCCAAGGTTGTAAGACGGGTTGTTTTCCGGGTTGATTGTGTAATTGAGGAATACATCGCCATCGTCTGTAGAAATATGCGAAATTGATGATGCAATGCTTTCTACGGTTGAATTTGTAACGCTGGGCGACTTTGATGATGCGACGATAGATTTTAATTCGTCACTGTCAACATAGGTTGAATCAGTCTGATTGATGTACTGACGGAGTTTTGTAACAGAAAAATCCTTGAATGCGGAATTTTTGCTGTTGATGAGTTTGAGCATTTCTGTAGTACCGCGGTAGAATTCGCTTGTGCTGTTACCAACCGCAGTTTCTGTCTTGTTTGCAAAATCATTGTAAACGCAGGCAGCGTCACTTGCAGTTACTGCAAAGTAGAAAACCTTGGTAAGACCATTTCCGTCAGTGCGGAAAGTCTGAATTGCGTCTTCGCCATAGAGTTTTTTATAGTTGTTCCATTTTTCAAGGCTGGCCTCATCCCTTGAATCCGGTTCTTCGCCTTCGTTGTAATAGGTTGCGATTGTCAGAGGGTTTGCGCCTGACATATCAGT
>DLYJ01000169.1 GCA_003447785.1 Treponema sp. | reverse complement strand
GCTTTATCGGTTCTCAGGATACACTTTACACAGGTACAAACAGCCGCCAGTACTACCGCAACTGCTACATCGAAGGTGGAACAGACTTTATCTTTGGTGACGGTGATATCGTATTTGAAAACTGTGAAATCTCATGGTCAGGTTACACAGACATCAAGGCAACAGGTTATTTGACTGCAGCCCGCACTGCCCTGCTCAAGGGTTACCTCTTCTACAACTGTACGGTAAGTGCAGACCAGGCTTCTCTCCAGAATCCGGGTGTATTTGGACGTCCGTGGGGACCAAAGGCATCTGTTGCATGGGTAAACACAGTTCTCGGTTATGACGGAATCATCGACCCGATGGGCTGGACCGACATGAGCGGAAACCTTCCTCAGAACGCAAACTTCTTTGAATACAATTCAGAATGGGACGGAAAATCAGTTGATGTTTCCCACCGCAACGGCGGAAAGATTATTTCTGACGCCAGCGCTTACTCTCCTGAAAACTACTTTGTAGGCTGGACTCCGGTTTACTACAACAAGGCAAAAGGCGGAGAAGCAAAGGTTAAAAAAGCAAGCTTTACAACTGATGACGATATCAACACTCCATATCCTGGACATACAATCACCCTGCACTACACATTCAGTGAGGATGCAAAGGAAGATATGTCCCTGATCCAGTGGTACCGTGTAAAAGACGGAAACGAAGTTCTCATCAAACAGAGCTCAGGTTATGCAAACAAAACCTACCTCATCTCTACAGCTGATTCTGGATTCCATTTGAAGGCAGTAATCACTCCTTGCGCACGGGGTGGAAAACCTGGAAAACCTGTAACAGTTAAACTCGACAAAAAGATTAACGAAGGTTATTCAATTCCTGCAAAGGCAGCTGCCGGAACAATCCGTCCTCGGGCTGAAGGAAAAGTTAACGTATTCTTAGCTTCGGATTCAACCTGTAAGGACTACTCTGCAAACGGTATGTGGAGCAACGGAGTTACACGCAACGAAGGCGCATGGGGTGAATTTTTACAGTGCTTCTTCAACGGTGCAGTTTCCGTTCAGAACTACGCTAACGGCGGACGCTCTTCACGCAACTTCATCAACGAAGGAAACCTGGACAAAATCAAACAGCAGATTGGGAAGGGCGACTATCTCTTTATCCAGTTTGGTCACAACGACTGTTCAAACGGTGCCGGATATCTTGAAGACCGCTACGTTCCGCTGGGAGAACCAAACAAAAAGGGAATCTATCCTATCAGCGAAGGTAAAAAGGTTCGTACACCGGACAGCTATGTAGATAAATACGGAACAACATTCTATTCATACAACTGCGGCGCTACCTACAAGTGGTACCTCATGCAGTATGTAAACGTTGCCCTGGAAGCAGGCGCTACACCGGTTCTTATCACACCTGTAAGCCGCCAGTACTTTGACGGAAAGGGAAGAATTACTCCTCACCACGACTCGAAGGACACTTCTACAAAGACAATGATTACAAGAAACAATGCTTATGTTGAAGCAGTACGCCAGCTCGCAAAGGAAAAGAAAGTTCTCCTTATCGACGGTTTTGAAATCACAAAGGCATTGTACGAAAAAGCATACGCAGACTGCGGCAACAACATCGAAGCAAAAGAGCTTATGTTTGAAGGCGACAGCACTCACAACAACAAGCTGGGAGGCTTTGTAGTTGCAGGTGAATTTGCAAAAGAAATCAAAAAGCTTATTCCTGAACTTGCTCCAAGTATTGTTCATCCGCGCAATGCAATAGGAGAAAACAGCGACGGAAAACTTATGTTCTCAGTAGGCAATGAAGGTAAGATGTCATGTTACGACGCTTACTGGCAGCGCTACGAACAGGGCGTAATGGATTCCCTCGGTAAATAGCGTTTTATAACAACAAAGGGGATGACCACTAAGTATGAGTCATTGCCGTGCTAGACACGGCAATCTCTTGTATTGTAATAAAATAGATTTTCGGGTCAAGCCCGAAAATGACACTTTTTGAACTTATTGGTCATCCCTTTTTTTATCTTTTTTCTTCACAGTTTTTCGTATTTTCAGTAAAATATTGAAATATGAAAAAATCAGGTTTGTCATCATTAAGCAAAAAACAAAAAACAATAATTTCCTGCGGTCTTATTTTATCTGCCGCAGTTTGTATTCTTTCATTCTGCCTGTGGGCACGCTCATTCAAAAATCCTCAAAACGTAAAACCACTCACAGAAGAGCAGTCACTTTCCCTCAACGCAGTTTTGGACCAGACCTACCCTCTTAACCGGGGCAACGACTTAAAGCCGCTTCCATATCCCATTGTACAGGCTCAGCTGGACGTACAGTCAGGCAGTGCGATTTTAATCGACACAAGCAACGGTTGTGTTCTGTTTGAAAAAAATGCGGACGAAGTGATTCCTCCGGCAAGCATCACAAAACTCTTTGTAATGTACATAGTATTTAAGGAAGTTCAGGAAGGAAACTTAAGCCTGGACGAACTGGTTCAACCGCCTGAAAGCAGCTGGGCAATCAACATGCCGCCTTCATCTTCCCTGATGTTCCTGGGGCAGGGCCACAAAGTCACTGTGCGTGAACTTTTAAAAGGTCTTGCAGTAGCATCAGGAAACGATGCCGCAATTGCAGTTGCAAACAAAGTAAGCGGAAGTACAAAAGCCTTTGTTGAACGCATGAACTACGAAGCAAAGGCACTGGGACTTACAAATACATACTTTGTGGAACCCAGCGGCTATTCAGAAAAAAATCTTACCACAGCCCGGGAACTTGCAAAATTCTGCCGCATTTACATCAATACATTCCCCCAGAGTCTTTCTGATTTTCACAGCCTTACCGAAATCCGCTACCCTCTCAAAGAAAACCTTCCTTCATGGCAGCAGAGTAAGGGCGACACAATGGCCGTTTACCAGAAAAACACAAACCCGCTTCTGGGAGTCCTTGAAGGCTGTGACGGCTTAAAGACAGGCTTTATTTTTGAAAGCGGCTACAACCTTGCACTCACCTGCCAGAGACAGGGCGTGCGCTATCTTTCAGTAACGATGAAGGGACCGGGAAAAGGTTCAAAACAGGGCAACTACTACCGATGTCAGGACGGAACTACAATGATGGAATGGGCATTTTCTTCCTTTGCAGATTATGACCCGAAAAAACATATTTCCCAGAGTTACACCGTTCCCACACCGGGCTCAAAAACAAAATTCATCAATCTTGTACCTGCATGGAATTCAACGGTTACAGTTCCACACTTAAGGGCTCAGACCGCACTTGAAGACGCGCAGAATGTGGTGGCAGAAGTTCAGATTCCGCGCTACATCTACGGCGGAACTGAATGCGGCAAAATCTGGGGACAAATTCAATATAAACTTGGAGACACAGTGCTTGAAACAGTTCCCCTCGTTGCAGACAGACAGTCGTTAAAGAGCGGACTGTGGGGACGTTTCTGGGGAGCCCTTGCGACCTTTACCTTACGGGCCTAGAGTTCTGTAATATCAACGATTTCGTATTCTTCGTTGATTAAGGTTCCAATCAGAAGATCAAGTTTTTCGTAAAGATAATCAGTGCGGCTTCCGCTGGAAATTCCTGTGCTTACGGGAATCACAGAAAGTGAAGTTGC
>DLYJ01000185.1 GCA_003447785.1 Treponema sp. | reverse complement strand
AGTGTATCCTGAGAACCGATAAAGCTGCAGTTCATGAATTCAGCCTGGTCTGCTTCTGTACAGATTGCGGCAGAGCGTTCAGTTGCTTTTTTTGCACGAACGTCAGAATTCAATTTACGTACAAACGGGAGTGAGCCGTCCGGTTCAACACCATCGGCAATTTCTTCGTCAGTTACATATTTGTTAAAACTTGTTTCAAATGTGATGCCTTCTGCACGGAAGAATTTTGCGTTTTTCTGTACATAAGTTGCAACACCCCACTTTGCAACACCGCGTTTTTCAAACTTGTCGTAAGCGCGTTCTGCATCGTAGTAACCTTTTGGATCTGCCGAGTAGTAGTTGTAACCGATACCGTAGTACCATGTGAGTTTAACTTCCTGGGCAGGATTGTCATTTTTGAGTGTGATGTAAGGAGTGTCGATAATAAGCTGGGCTCTGTATACGCCCGGAGCAATGTGAATTGTGATTCGGTCTGCTTCTGATTTCGGAGACATTGCAGCGGCTGCCCTGACTGCTTCTGCAACAGTTGCGTAGTCTGCTTTTTTACCGCCTACATAGATTTCTTTTTTGAGAGGAATCTGCTGAACGGTCTTGTCCTTGAGAGTCATGTTGATGTCTTTTTCAACAGCCTTTCCCTTAACAACGATGTGGTTCATTGTTGAAGTTGTGTCTGTTGAACAGATAACTTCGTAGCTGCCGTCGCGGAGTTTAACGCCGTAAATGCCGTTTGCAGCGGCTCCCCTGTATTCGTATCCGTCATCAAGATTTTTGAATGTGATTGAAGACGGCAT
Organism: Treponema sp.; assembly: GCA_003447785.1. Taxonomy (GTDB): domain Bacteria; phylum Spirochaetota; class Spirochaetia; order Treponematales; family Treponemataceae; genus Treponema_D. The sequence goes on along the minus strand of DLYJ01000185.1, from coordinate 7,538 downwards.
TGGTTTTGTAACACCGATGAACTTACCGTTTACATCGTAGAACGGTTTTAATTCAACCTTGAGGTCTTTTGTAAAGGCAGCGGTTCCTTCAAATGAAAGGTCGCCTGAAAGTTTGTAGTCGTTTGCGCCCTTGAGTTCAGCAGTGTAGGCTACAGACGGTTCAAGTTCGCCTTTGAATGTGAATTCTCCGCTGTTTTCTGAAACTGCAACTTCTACCGGAAGATAGAGTGAGTTTGCAGGCGGGTTCATGATAATTGTAATTGCAGAAACCGGCTTAAAGTCTTTTGCAAATCCTTCAAGTTTACCGTCAACAACGTATGTTTTCATTTCTGCGGCAGTGAGGTCTTTTTTTGCTGAACCTGATGCCTTTGCGTCCAGGATGAGCTGCTTTGTTTCTGCTGTGATTCCGTAGCCCTTGATTCCTGTAAGAACTGCCGTGAAAGTGTAGCCTGCGGGAAGTCCTGCAGTGTATGATTTGCCGGAAACGTTTGCTTCAATTTCCTGTTTTGTTTCCTTTACAACAAATTTGAGGGCAGCCTTTCCTGAAGGGAGTCCTGAAATTGAACCCTTAACTTCTACGCCGGGTTTGCGGACGATACGGTAGTAAACAGGTTTACCTACAGAAGCCTCTGTGTAAACCTTGTAAGAGCCGCTTTGAGTTGCGATATATGAATAGCGTGTAGAAATGGCAGGAATCGGTGCAACTTCGTCCTGTTTTCCGTCCTTTTCGCCGTTTGCGTTAACCGATGCAAAGTGAATTTTTTCGTCGCCCGAGTTTGAAATGCGGGCATAGAATGTAATCAGGTCGCCGGCTTTTACGTTTTTGAGGAGAAGATAGCGTTTTCCTTCGCCACCTTTACCGTTACAGTAGTACATACCGTTAGAAGTGTAGCCGTCCTCAAATTCAAAAGTTGAATAGCCCTGTACACCATAATTCTTTTTTCCATCGTAGTAAGCGCGGTCGTTTTTGTCAGCCTTGAAAGTAAGGTCGCCAAATGTGTATTCGCCGGCTGTGTATTTACCGTCATCGGCAATACCTGCGATACCGTCAATGTCTGCAATCGAAATATGGTTTACAGCGCCTTTTTCTTCAACGCCGCCAAAATCCCATACTTCAGTCTTGCGGGACTGAGCTCCGGCGCTTGTAATAAATGCAGCAGCAAGTACAAGGCCGAAAAATTCTGTGAGTTTGTTCATGATTTTCTCCCGTTTCTCCTTTTTTTAATATAATTCGTGATCAAATTGAATTTTAAGTGCCGGTTGAACAGAACTGCCAATCAGCGTATTAATACAGTATAACAGAAATTTCAAATTTAGAAAGAGAAAATATGTGGTTTTATCATGGAAACCCGGAAAAAAATCCGGGCTTGCATTTAGGGTTTATTACAAACCCTAAAAACGGCGAAGTCAAGGCTTTAAGCGTATGCGTGCCTTGACTCGACGTATGAATTAAATTTTTGATGTTTTTGCCTGGAGGAGAAGGTCTGCAAGGGCGATTGCGCTCATTGCTTCGATGACCGGTACGATGCGGGGGCAGAGACAAACGTCGTGGCGGCCCTCAATCGTGAGTTCCGTGGAATTAAAGCTGCCGCCATCCCATTGAACTGTGTTCTGGCTGGCATAAACGGAAGGAACGGGCTTTACGGCTGCACGGAAGAAAATTTCGGCACCGGTAGAGATTCCGCCGAGAATGCCTCCCGCGTTGTTCGTTATGAATTCAACTGATTTTCTGTCGGCAGAAGGCTTCATTCTGTCATTGTTTTCAAGTCCTGTAGATGAGGCTGCTTCAAAACCCGCCCCGAATTCAATTCCCTTAACTGCACCGATACTCATTATGGCATGAGAGAGAACTGCGTCTGCCTTGTCAAAAACCGGTTCGCCGAGCCCTGCCGGGATTCCTGTGATTGAACATGCGATGACGCCGCCTGCCGTGTTTTTCTGAGCGCGGATTTCTTCGATTTTTGAATTCATCAGTGCCGCCGCTTCGTTGTCCGGGGCGCGCAGCGGGTTCTGTTCAATCTGGGAAAAATCGACCTTAGTGATTTTTACGCCTGCCGCCTCTTCGGTGTAGGCCGTGATTTTTACATCAGGGCAGAGTGCCCTGATTACCTGAAGTGCAACGGCACCTGCTGCCACGCGTGCTGCAGTTTCTCGGCCAGAAGAGCGTCCGCCTCCCCGGTAATCCCGAGTTCCGTATTTTAAAAAGTAGGTTAAGTCTGCATGGCCCGGGCGGAAAGTAGATGCAAGGTTTCCGTAGTCTTTTGAATGCTGGCTTGTGTTTTGAATTACAATCGCGATTGGAGTTCCTTCAGTTACGCCTTCAAAAACGCCGCTCAAAAACTGAGCCTTATCGTCTTCTTTGCGCGCTGTAACCGAAGCATTGTTTTTGCCGTTTGCGCTCTGGCCCGGCTTCCTCCGATTGAGTGCGGCTTGAACTTCATCAAGGTCGAGCCTGATTCCGGCCGGAACACCGTCAATGATACATCCGAGAGCGGCTCCATGGCTTTCGCCAAAAGTTGTTACTGTAAATAATTTTCCAAAACTGCTGCCACTCATAGCATACTCCTGCGCTTTTTGGTGAATATAGCATATAAACGCAAAAATGAAAATAAAAAAAACTGTATCATACGGGTGCTTTGCCGGGTGCCTTGCCCGGAGCCTCGTTCGCTTGCCCCGCCGGATTGCCTTGCCGGAGGACCGCGCCCGGAAACTGAATGTTACACCGTGCCCTGGCGCTTGAGTTTTCTTATAAAAATTATTGCGGTGATTCCTGCAATGATTCCGCTCAATGCGTTGCTCATCAGCATCGCGATTCCCACGGCCATTGTTCCCAGGTGTTCCCGCAGATAAGGTACATTCATAAAAATCAGAAGGGGCGGAATTCTGAAACCGAACAGGCGGATAATGTTTATTGCCATGGAAACTCTGGTTTTTCCGAAGGAATACAAAAGTCCCATTACGGAAATGTTGACCGCCATCAGCAGGGCGTCCATTCGTTCAAACATGTAGATTTTTTCGATTTCGCCTGCAAATTCCCCGCTGCCCTTTGCAAAGGCCGCGATGATGGGTTCCTTGAGGATGGTCGTGATGATAAAACTGAATGTGGCAAAAATCAGGTTGATTGCAAGGGTAGTGTAAAAGATTGCAAGGGCGCGCTTTACGTTTCTGGCACCGATGTTCTGGCTCATGAGGGAACTTTCTGCTTCCTGAAAGCCGTTCATCGGGTTTGTAACAAGTCCTCCCAGGCGGTTGCTTACACCCAGGGCGCCGATTACGATTGAACCAAAAGAGGCACACATTGAATTTACAATTACCTTTCCAAAGTTGAATGTAAATTTTTCAAAAAAGACCGGAATGCTCAGATTAAAAAGCGGTCCCAGAAACGGTTTTGAAAACGAACAGTTTTTGAGGCTGATCCTGAACGGATTCTTTTTTGATGTGAGGGAAATTATTGCGATGACTGTCAGCGTTGCGTGGGCGACAATTGTGGAAACCGGAAGCAAAAGCATTGCCCTGTCAGCGTCAAAAAGTCCGCGCTGTGCCGAAACACTGATGGAAACGTTGAGGGCGGTTTTGATGAAGAGGACAAGGGTGTTTCCGTACATTACCTGTTTTGTGTTTCCCCGGCTTTTTAAAGTTGCAAAGTAAATTGTGTTTATAAACTGAAAGATGATGCTGATTACATCAAATGAAAAATATGCGGTTCCGGTGCCGATTAAATCCTCAGGCATTTTTAAAAGCTTTAAAAACGGATATGCGAGGGGAATTATGACTGCAAGAATTCCACAGCCGATAAAAATACACAGAAAGAAAAGCGTACTTATCTGGGTTTTAACTTTCTGCATGTCGCCTTCGCCGTAGCTCCGGCTGATTATTACGCCGCCGCCCAGGGCAAGGGCTGAGCCGATTGCAAGAATCATGCTTTCAATCTGAGCGACAAAACTTACTGTAGAAACTACTTTTGCGCTTAAATTTGAGGCGATGATTGTGTCTATAAGCTGAAAAATCTGATTTAAACTGTTGTAAAAGACGAGGGGAAGAGCAATTAAAAGAATGATTTTTAACTTGCTGCCGGATAAAATCATCTGGCGCTTTCTTTCTTCTTTTTCTGAGAGGACAATTGGCTCTGATTCTTTATCTTCTGTTACCATCTGTGAGCATTATACAAAACTTGTATAAAAAGTCAAAATTCAGCATAATGAACTAACTTTTTTTAAATCCATGAAGGTGTTGTATGACTAAATTTAAGGGCGCTTATACCGCTTTGATTACTCCGATGAACGGGGATGGTTCTGTTGATTACGAAGGATTCAGAACAAATGTAAAATTCCAGCTTGAACAGGGAATCGATGGTCTTGTTCCTCTCGGAACAACTGCTGAAACTCCCACACTCGATGAAAAACCGGGCTCAGAAGAAGACAAACTTATTCAGATTGTAATGGACGAAGTCCGCGCTTTTGAAAAATCAACCGGCAGAAAAATTCCGGTTATCCTCGGTGCAGGAAGCAACAACACAAAAGACGCAGTTATGTACTGTGAACGCGCAAAAAAAGCCGGGGCAGACGCTGCTCTCGTAGTAACACCTTATTACAATAAACCTTCAAAAGAAGGAATTTACCGCCACTTTGAAGCTGTTTCAAAGGTTGGAATTCCAATCGTTGTTTACAACATTCAGGGACGCACGGGATTGAATATTCCTACTGACCTGCTTGAACGCATTGCAGGCCTTCCGAACATTGCCGGCGTAAAGGAAGCAAGCGGCAATATCAACCAGATGATGGAAGTTATCGCCAGAATCAAGTCTAAAAAGCCTGATTTTTCGGTAATGAGCGGTGACGACGGTCTTACACTTCCTTTAATTGCATGCGGCGGTGACGGAATTATTTCTGTAGTTTCAAACCTTGCTCCAAAAATCGTTGCAGAAATGGCAAACAAGGCTCTTGCAGGCGATTTTGAAGAGGCTCGTAAAATTCACTACAGACTTCTGCCGTTCTTTAAGGCAGCCTTCGTGGACGGAAACCCGACTTCAATCAAATACGCAATGAGCGTAAAAAAGATGCCTTCTGGTCCATGCCGCCTTCCGCTGGTAGAAGTTACAGACGACGCTAAAAAGGTAATCGAATCTGCATTGAAAGAATGCAAGCTTTGATAATTGAAAAAAATTTTTTGGAGATATATATGTCAGAAAAAATCAACGTTGGCGTTCTGGGCGCAACCGGTATGGTTGGACAGCGCTACATCAAACTCCTGGAAAATCATCCATGGTTCAAAGTAACTTATGTTGCTGCAAGTCCACGCTCAGCAGGCAAACTTTATAAAGAAGCTGTAAAAAACCGCTGGCTTATCGGCGCTGATATTCCTGCAGATGTAAAGGATCTTACCGTTCAGGATGCAAACGATGCCAAAGCCGCTTTAGGAAAATGCCGTTTTGTATTCAGTGCGCTGGAAATGAGCAAAGATGAAATCAAGGCTCTCGAAGCAGCATACGCCGCTGAAGGAATCCCTGTTGTTTCAAACGCAAGTGCAAACCGCTGGACAGAAGATGTTCCGATGCTCATTCCAGAAATCAACGCTGCTCATCTTGAAGTTATCAAGGAACAGAAAAAGCACCACGGCTGGGACAAGGGCTTTATTGCCGTAAAACCAAACTGTTCGCTCCAGACATACATGATGCCTCTCTATGCATTGCAGCAGGCAGGATATCCTGTAAAGAGAATGATCGTTACAACCCTTCAGGCAGTTTCCGGCGCAGGTTATCCGGGCGTTGCAAGTTTTGACATGATTGATAACATCGTTCCATACATCGGCGGTGAAGAAGAAAAGACAGAAAAAGAATGTCTCAAAATCCTGGGAACCGTAAAAGACGGAAAAATCGAAAATGCACCGGGCCCGATTGTAAGTTCAACCTGTACCCGCGTTCCTGTAATTGACGGACATACAGCAAGTGTTAACCTTGAATTTGACCTTCCTGAAGATAAAAAGCCTTCACTGGAAGAAGTTCTCCGTGTATGGCGCGAATTTACATCACTTCCACAGGAACTCAAACTTCCTTCTGCCCCTGAACATCCGATTGTTTACCGCGAAGAAGAAAACCGTCCGCAGCCAAATCGCGACAGAGATACTGAAAAGGGAATGGCATGTGTTCTTGGCCGCCTGAGAAAGTGCAATGTATTTGACATCAAATTTGTTGCATTGAGCCACAACACAAAGCGCGGTGCAGCTCTGGGCGGCATTTTGAACGCTGAGCTTCTCAAGGCAAAAGGATTTTTTGACTAATTAAAAATAATTCAAAACGATGATCATTTGTGGGCTTTTACAAAGTCCACATAATTTTCTGCATTAAGAGGGCGGGAATAGAAGTAACCCTGAACCATATCGCACTTTATGTTGCGGAGGAAGTTTATCTGTTCTTCTGTTTCAACGCCCTCAAATATTGTCTGCTTTTTAAGGTTTTTGCCCAGTTCAATAAGTTGAGTGATAAAGTTTGTAATTTTTTCGTCCAGTTTAATCGGAGCATTGTTTTCGTAAAGGAATGAGCGGTCAAACTTTAAGATATCAACCGGAATCATAGAAAGCATATTAAGCGAAGACTCGCCGCTTCCAAAATCATCCATGGCAACACTAAATCCGTGTTCATGAAGCAGAACCGTAATATCACGAAGAATATTTTTGTCCATGCTTGAGCGTTCAAGAAGTTCAACTTCGATAAGAGACGGCGGAATATCGTAAGACTTAACCAGCGCTGCAAAGTCGTGAACAAAACGGTCCGGCTTGTTGTGGTTACGGCTCATGTTTACAGAAACTGGAACTACAGGAAGTCCTTCGTCCAGGCAGTGCCGCAGGAATTTACATACCTGTTCGTAAACATAAAAATCAAGTTTAACAATAAAGTTGTTCCTTTCAAAAATCGGAATGAATTTGTTTGGCGGCATGTAGCCCAGCTCTTGGTTATCCCATCGGACAAGGGCTTCTGCTCCCACGATTTTTTCTGACTCAAGATCGATTTTTGGCTGGTAAACTACAAAGAATTCGCCGTTTGCAAGGGCGTCCTGCATGTGCGATTCGATATAGTTTTCTTCCGTAGATTTTTTCTGTGCCTTTGAGTCATAAATGCTGATTGTCTGGAGGGCATTGCCCTTAATCTGGGACGTTGCAAATTCAGCCTTTGCGATAAGGCTCTGGATCGTTTCTGATGAACCGCGTTTTTTGTCAGGAAGCCGGAATACAACACCAAAGCGCGGTGTATACTGAATTTCCTGTGCTGCGATTCGTTTTTCCAGTATGTCTATGTGTTTGTGCAGAATCGTCATTGCCTTATGAACTGAGTGTATTTTAATAAGTGAATAAAAATGGTCTGCATATCCGCGGCACATTATTCGGTTGTACGGGTCAGTCTTGGAAAAAATTGAATTTGCAAACTGTGCAAGAATTTCGTCACCTTTTTGAAGTCCGAGTTTCTGATTCAAAAACTTAAAGCCCTTGATATCCGAGTGAATTACCATAAATTTTGAATCAGGATTTCTTTTGAGCATTTTTGC
>DLYJ01000057.1 GCA_003447785.1 Treponema sp. | reverse complement strand
AAGATACGGGCAGTTTTTACCAGGGAAATCATCTTCCACTGTGAATAAACAATCTGACCGTAGCAAAATCCGAGATAACCTTTTGTGCGTAGGAATTCAAACAGTAAAAAAATAATTGAATTCAATAAAAATGAATATTCAGAAAGATGAAAATCAATGAATTTAATGCTTAAAAATAAAAGACAGTAAAAAACTGCCATCAGAAGACAGACTCCAAGGCCTGCAAAAAAGTTATAAAAATAAAGCCACGAACAGCACAGGCAAAAAAGCAAAAAGCCCCACAGCGCACCCGCAGAGCCCACGGTTTTAAGCGGAATCTTTTTTAAGGCAATAAGTGCCGGAATATAACAGATCCATGCAAAAAAAGGAATTCCATTATTGAATAAAAAATTCGGGCTTGATAAAAATGTAAGGATTATTGAAAGGACAAATAAAGATAACGGCAAAAGAGTTTTGCGCATTTTTATTTTTCTGAATTTACAGGAAGATCCCAGAGAGCCTTTTTAAGTTCCTGGCCGGAACGAAAGGCAGCAACATAATGTGGAGCAACTGTGAGCTGCTCGCCTGTTTTTGGATTACGTGCTTTAGAACGGCCTTTGCGCAGGCGTGGTTCAAATGTACCAAAACCGCGCAATTCAATTGTATTGCCGTCTTTTAAAGCGTCTTTTAATTCATCAAGAAGTTTTTCTACAACTTCCTGAACTAATTTTTTTTCACAATTGGTGTCCTGGTAAACAGATTCTACTAGATCATACTTTGTAACTTTATTGCCAGTCATAACTATTTACCTCCAAAAAGAAAAAAAATTCCTGATGAAGTAATCAAAAGAGATTACGACATCAGGTTTTAGACAAAATGTGTCCTAAGTTTATTTTGCAGCCGCTTTGTCACCGAATGAAACGTTGTAGAGTTTCATCATGCGAGACTTTTTGCGGGAAGCAGCGTTGCGTGAAATTACGCCCTTGCTGCGTGCAGAATCAAGCTTAGATACCAATGTTGTGAGCTTTTCCTGAGCAAGCTTAGAATCTTTACTCTGTACAGCTTCTACAAACTGACGTGCATATGTGCGTACTTCGCTTTTGATTGCCTTATTGTGCAAGCGGCGAACTTCGCTCTGTGCATGTTTTTTTTCTGCAGATGATTTTTTTCCAGCCAAAGGAGGCACCCCCAATTAAAAACTTTGATTATCTTATCAAAGGGATTGGTTCTAGTCAAGTATTTTAGCCCGGTACACCTGAGTAAAACCTGAGATAAATCAATTTATTACAGTGATTTAGCGATTTTATAACCTGCAGGGCCCTGTAAAATATTGACAGTAAACGGTAAAACCGATAGTATATTTGAACATATTCGAATATTTATTTTTGGAGGATAGTCATGGCTGGAGCAAGTAAGAACTCGCGTACTACAGTTACAACACACAAATTCGAATGCCCTGATTGTGGTGGCGAAATCGTAATGAAAACTCTTTACGAAAACGGCAGACTCAGAAACGTTGCTGAGTGCTCAAAGTGCAAACGCACAGAGCGCAGACCTAAAGATTTTAAGAAATAATCTTTAATCTAAAGAATTTTATAATTCTAACTGAAACCGTCCGAAAAAAGTGCACTTATCGGACGGTTTTTTTATGCCCTTTTTCTATTCAAGAAAGTGTCTTACTTCGTCCGCAATTGCGTCCACGCCGTCATACATTTTTTTAGTCTGAGGAACACTGGCACTGAACATGCGGCCGTACTGGCGTTCTGCCAGGCGCCTGTCCAAAACTACAATTACCCCCTTATCGTCACTGCGTCTCATAAGGCGGCCAAAGCCCTGCCTGAACTTGATGATTGCATCAGGAACAGATAATTCCATAAAAGGATTACCTCCCCTCTGCTGGATTATGTCCGAGCGTGCTGCATAAATCGGGTCGTCAGGAACAATAAACGGAAGCTTTACAATAATTACCTGGGACAAAGATGAGCCTGGAACATCAACTCCTTCCCAGAAAGAATCAGTGGCAAAAAGTACGCTCTGATTGTCTTCCTTAAAGGTTGAAAGGAGGCGGAAGCGGTCATCATCCCCCTGCTTTAAGATATTGATCCCGCTCAATTTGAGGGCGGTGCGTGCGCTGTCGCAGGCATGTCTCAATGAGTCATATGAAGTAAATAGAACCAGTGTCCTTCCGCCGGCTGCCCGTATAAGCTTTACAACCGCATCTTCCGCATACATCTGGAATTCGGCATTTTTATCAGGTAAAGGCGCGTCACGGGTTACGGCAAACAATACGTTTGTTTTATAGGGAAAGTTTGAAGGAAAAACTCCTTCACTAAGACGTTCATTATCTACAAAGGCAACGCCTGTACGCTTTTTCCAGAAGTTAAAATTACCGCCGGTGCCGATTGTGGCAGATGTACAGATAACACTCTGCAACGGCTCAAAGACACCCTTATTCATCATCGGGGCTATATCAAGGGGAGTCTGATAAAACTGTACATAAAAAGGATTATCCGTATTTTTTGCATTCGTACCTGCAAGTCTGGACTTTTGAATCCAGAAAACGCTTTCGGGGTGTTCTTCCCAGCTGACAAAATTTGTAAGCATTGCCGCACAGTCTTCCAGGCGGCGCAGAACACTCCGGCTTTCGTATAAAACCGGCTGGTCTGCAACATCGTCACCCATACTGTCAAAAAGTTTCCGTAAATTACCGGTCAATTCGATAATCTTCTTTCTGAGGATATCCATTGCGTCAAGAATGTTCTTAAAGGCTCCGGTTGTCTGACCGTAAAGCCTCATGGAATATTTATATTCAAGAACGTCAAGGGCGGTGTTTTCCAGATAAATCAGGGAATCCTTTATATCCAGGATATTCTGAACAAAAAGCTCGGAAGAAGGAGCATCGGTGCACAGGGCAAGCAGTGTAAAAATAAATCCGGTTGCGGCAGAACGGCGGATCCTATACAGGAGGTTGAGCTGCTTTGTAATTCTGAATCTGTTGACCTGCGAACTGAAGAATGATGTTGCAGCACTTTCTATTCCATGGGCTTCGTCAAAAACAACGCGCCTGTATGGAGGCAATACGGCCGTGTCCTCAAAGCCAACGCCTTCAAGACGTGATTCTATATCAGCAAAGAGGAGATGATGGTTTACAACAAGGATACTGGCGTCTGCGGCCTCTTTTCTGACCTTCATTACAAAACAGTTTTCCCGGTGCGGACAGCGGGCTCCCATGCAGGCATCGGCCTCGGAGTTTACCTTTGACCAGACTGATTCATTGGGCATAAAGGAAAGGTCACTTTTACTTCCGGTCTTTGTGGTCTTAGCCCAGTCGTAAATTTTATCAAAGGCATCCTGTTCATCATTAAATAAATCCCGTTCCTTTCCTGTTTCTTCAAGACGGCGGAGGCAGACATAATTCTGGCGGCCCTTTACAAGGAGGGCCTTTAATTTTACGCCAGTAATCTTTTCTGCCGAGGGAATGTCCTTTTCGATAATCTGCTGCTGAAGGTTGATTGTCCCGGTAGAAACTACGATGCGCTCTTTGTTTTGGCTTGCCCACAACATCGACGGAATCAGATATGCAAAACTTTTTCCTACCCCGGTTCCGGCTTCAAAAACGCCGATTTTATTTTCGTTGAATGCGGCAGCAATCTTTTTTACAAGTTCAATCTGGACAGGGCGCTCTTCGTAATCAGGAGATTTTTGCGCAAAAGGTCCTCCGCTGCTGAGCAGAAAACCGGTTTGTTCTACATCAAGTTTTTTGATTACGGCGGGAAGCACACATTCCATTACGACATAAACTTCTGAAACATCATTGTTGATAATATAAAAGCCCTGTCCCTGCTGGGAATAATCTGATGCTACTGCAAGGTCTGCGTCGGATGGATGAAGGTTTCCGGAAGGATGATTATGAATTAAGACACCGGCTATACGGGCAGAAGAAAAGTTTACCGGAACTGAATTGATTGAACCGCGGGCAGCGGCTGATACGGAAATGACGATTCCCTGCTCATTTACGGTACCGGCAAAGAAAACTTCATTGCCGTCGGCGTCCTTAATCGCCTGACGCATTTGCGCGCGTACATTGTCAGAAAAGCGTCTGTTTATCTCCAATTTGTCACCAGCCAAAAAAAAAGCCTTGCAATACGTTGTATCACAAGGCCTTAACATCTCCTAGCAGAATTGAACTGCTGTTGTCGGGATGAAAACCCGATGTCCTAACCACTAGACGAAGGAGACATATTCAACTCATTCAGAGTTGACTTTGATAATATATCAAACAGATAAAACTTCGTCAAGTGTGTTAATGGCAAAAATTATAATTTTCTATAATTTTTTACATACTTATATCCAGCTTTTTAAGAAGTTTTTCCTTTAAAAGCTTGCAGTCCGCATCATTTAAGCCCATTGCTTCTGCAGCGTTCAGGTCTTCGAGAGCCTTACTGTCTTCTCCAACTTTTGAATATGCAACGGCCCTGCGGTATCTTGCATGGGACTGGAATTCGTTTATCTCAAGCGACTTATTGAATGCTTCAATTGCGTGCTGATAATCTTCCTTTACGCTGTAAACGATTCCCTTGTAGTAGTATGAGCGGAAACCGTTAGGGTCATATTTTACGGACAGATCAAAGTCATTGAGGGCTGCGTCGTAGTCATTTGAGGCAAAATAAGCCATTCCGCGGTGCTTATGCACAACCGACAGAACGGGAGCCGGCGGAACAGGAGTAGATTCAAGAATCTGTGTATAAATGCTTACGGCCTTTTCCATTTCGCCGCTGTTGTGGGCGTGAATTGCTTCCAGAAGAAGGTCATCAATTGTACCGCGCACAAAGGGACTAATACGGGCAATATTCTGTTTTTTAGCCTTTTCTTCTTCGGAAAACTCGCTTGTAGCCTCATCAACCTTTTCGTAGAAGGACTCACGGCGGGCAGCTGTTTCCATCTGAAGTTTTTTCTGATAGTCGCGGATTTCCTGGAAGATTGTATCTGCCAGACTCAGACTTGCATTTATTGACGCCAGCTTGCGGCGTAGCGGCATATCAAAAGGAGTAAATTCCGTTTTGTAGATAAGTTCGTGCTCAACTTCGGCCCACGCATCCTGCAAAATCGTACGAATTTGAATTTCACAGACCATATCCTTAGGAATCTCAACTTCAGGATTTTCAGGCATGCAGTCTTCCGGTATGGAAATCAAAACATGAATTGACTCATAGCCGAATTCACGGAAGTTGTCGCCGCTACCCTTGTATTCAACTTCGCGGACGGTAAAACTTTCCCGAACCTGACGTTCAACTTCCTTAAGGTCTTCCATAAAGGCACAAATGATGCGGATTCCCATCATGTCGGTAAGTTCAACCAGTTGACCACGGCGGGCAACTTCTTCTGCCTTGAGGCGGAGAACCTTTCTGTAATACGAATTGAATGATTTTATTCGTGATTTGTAAGTCGGCATGCTGGCAAGTTTAATTGTACTTTTTAACTTTGCCTCGATTTTCTGCATGATTGAAGAAAGCACAGTGTTGTAGCTTTCGTATATTTCTTTAATTTCATTTTTGTGCGGAATTGATACAGTAATTTTGCTCATACTTTAAATGTAACACAACAGAAGCAATAAAGCAAAAGAAAAAACCGTCCATAATTATATGGACGGTTTTCAGAAGTTTCCTGTTTTAGAAACTATTATTTAGCATCAGCAGCGGCTCCGCCGTTTTTCTGAGCGTTAGAAGAAGAGTTTTCATCAAGTGAAGATGTGAACTGTTCTTCTGTAGCCATCTTAGACTTTTCGAGGTAGCGGTTAACCTGTTTGTTACCGAAGCGGCTCATTTCAAGATTCTGACGAGCAGTTTCTTTCTTTGTAACGATACCCCAAAGGTCTTCGTCTGCGATATCACGTTCTGAAGTAAGTTCAGCTTTGTCGTAGATGATCTTTACGTCTTTGAAATAACCGATAAAGTCATCACCGATGTGTGCTGCATCGCGTGTAATCTGGAATCCAGCAAACTTAACAAATGGAAGTCCGCGTGGATAGATTGGATATACACGGATTTCGCGTGTGCGAACTTCAGAAATATAGTCCGGGTTGTTCCATGTAAGAGTTTTCCATCCGTCGAATCCGAGGTAACCCATGAAATAGCGGCGTGTAACATTGTCTGTATCTGTAAGCATTACATAGAGACCGTGTGGGAAGTTCATACCCATTGTTGTTACAGCGATTGATTTAATAGTACCAACGTTCTTTACGAGACCATATGCCGGTGAATCATCATCATCTGCTTCGAACAATGTACGTCCAGATGCTTTCTGTTCATCAGTCTGTGGCTGACGGTTACCATTTTCGTCTGCTGTAGAAAGTGGTTCATAAGCAGGAATATCAAATGGTGGAACGATTTTAGCGTTTGCATTGTAGTTTGCACTTGGGAATACTACGCGTACACCCATTACATTCTTGCCTGCAAATGGTACTTTTGCACTGTCACGTACAGGTGCAGGTACAACAGTTGACTGAGCAAGAGCGCTTACAGTCTGTGCTGAGCTGTTAAGTTTAACTTCCCATTCGCCAAGGTAGAGAGAAGTTTTCATAAGATCTTTCTGGTCCTGGTCAAATGTTGCTCCAGCAGCAATACCGTAATCCATAATTGTGCGGCTGTTCTCTGGGATTTCAACATCACTGTCCTGTGCCTTAATGTTAATGTCGGCATCAAGCATTGTGAAATCGATAAGTGTTGATTCTTTTGCAAATACCGATGCACTGAAGAGCATCATTACTGCAGCAGATAAAACGTAACTTTTCTTCATTCGAAGCTCCTTATATTCGATTGATGTAGCCTTGTATATATACTTTAATTATTATATAAGCAAAGCATTTTGTCAACGATTTTTTTCGCTAATTTTATCATCAAATTTAATCGAATTACCTTCAATAAAGAACTCAATTCCCTTAACCTGAGGGAAATTGGCCCTGATATTTTTTTCAATTATCTTAAGATTGTGTCCGATGGAAGCGCTTTCAGAAAAGTCATAAAGTGCTTCCTTTGACAAGTTAAGATACAGGATTTTGTTCTGTTCAAAACAGAAAAGCGCACGGGTTCCCACCGGAAAGACCCGTTTTGCCCGCTGAATCGACGGTCCCAGCAGAAGTTCTTCGGTAAAGAGTTGAATTTTTTCCCTGCCCTTCACGGAAGGAATCTGACGGATTTCCATTTCATATCCGTCGGTATCAGTTGATTCAAAATAAAAATGGTATCTTGAACCACGGTAATTGACTACAAAAAAAATAAATGAAAACACAAAGAGAAAGGATAAAACCGTAAATAAAAAGAATCTGCGGTCACTTTTTATTAATCTTATGATTGACATTAATGTGCCCCCGTAAAGCCGCGGGAACGCTCAAAGTGTGTTACGAACGCGGCAAGTCCATTGAAAATTCCAAGTGAAAGTTTTTGTTTATATGAATCCGTTGCCAAAAGTGCGGCTTCTTTCTGGTTTGTTACAAATCCAAGTTCGATCAGAACAGCAGGCATGTTTGAATTGCGCACTACGAACCATTCTTCAGCCTTGATTCCCCGGGATGACGACTGGGAACCTACCTGTGCCTGAAGACCGTCCATGATGAATTTTGCAATAAGAATGCTTTCAGTTGTGTATTCCTCTTCCATCATTGAATTCATAACGGTGTAGAGTTCCTTGTCATCAACTGAATTTTTATCAATTACATTGCGGCGGTAACCCGGCGACAGATACCATACTTCATAGCCCGAAGCCTTTTTATCCAGGGAAGCGTTTACATGAACCGAAACATAAAGAAT
>DLYJ01000012.1:10447-10753 GCA_003447785.1 Treponema sp. | reverse complement strand
AGGAAGCCATCTGATTCAACACATCAATGTCGGGTTTGTGATTTATGGGCCACACGTAACGCATCTGGCTTGCAAGGGGATTTTCTGTGTTGATGAAGTATCTGTAAGTGCGGCTAGTTGCGTTTCTTCTTGAACTAAAATCCATGTCCACCTCCCTTGCGTCCATGATTCTCACGTCATCAGGCAGAAAGCTGTTCAGGGCCCGGGGGTAATTTTCCACAGGAATTGAATCAACCGGCGAAATGAAATTTGCCGCCTGAGCAAAAGCATGCACTCCGCTATCGGTGCGGCCGCTTCCCTGGAGAT
>DLYJ01000012.1:0-10321 GCA_003447785.1 Treponema sp. | reverse complement strand
AACCTGCTGAATTGTGCGGACAGCCTTGCCTTTGTCTGCAAAGTCCTGTCTCTGCCATCCGCAAAAATCAGTTCCGTCGTAAGATACTGTCAAAAGAATATTACGCACAAAAACTCCGCATTATTCGTCGTCATCGACTGAAATAATATTTGCTTCGTTTAAGGTTGCGGTCAGGCTGTCGTACAGAGCCCGGGATTTTTCCAGGAGCGGGCCCGGCTTTGATTTTGATGATTTTCCGAGACCGAAGATTCGGGCAATTGAACGCTTGTTTTCGTCGAGTTTTTTATAGCGCATCTGCATGTCTTCTGTCTGACCGTACTTGAATTCAAGGAGGCTGTTGAGGTAGATAACCCCGTCGTAGCCGTAGTTTTTGTCGATATCAGGTCCAAAATTTGAAACCTTTGCAATGGTTTCGATACGGCCTGTCTCGTTAATCAAAGTCTGTTCATAAAAAAACTGTGCCTTGCGGTAAAAAACTTCTGCCGCAAAGGTATAGTTGTGGTTTGGAATAACCCTGTCCAAATCCTTGCAAATCCATGCAAGACGGAGGGAAATCATCGCACGCTTGATTGTGGGAGCATAACTCAAGTCAACTTTTTCGTAGGAAAGCAGTGCAAGATAATACATTGCGGCTCCGTCGAGAAGGTTTCGTTCCCGGGTAAGTTCGTAGTAAGGGAACATATTGCTTACGGCCTTTTTGCGGTTTTCGCTGTCGTCCAGAAGTGCGTTGAGGGAAGCATTGTCGTCAATTTCTTCAAAATCCTTCCAGAAAAAGGCTGTGTGGCATTTTGGACATGCACCTACCGAATACAGTAGAGGATAAATATAGCCGAATTTTTCAGACGGCTCGTAAATACGGTGAAGTTCATCAGTAAGTTCGCCTGCAATCATACGACCGCCGCCAGTGAGCATTTCTTCGCGTTCAAAGTCTTTTTTGCAAACCGGACAATGACATTTATTTTTTGACCAGTATGAATGTTTAGGCTTTTTGTTTGGATCTGCCGGAGCTTTTTTTGCCGAACTTCGATAAACCATTAATTATCCCCCTTTTCTATTACCACAAAGGCAACTGCAAATTCATTTTCGTGACTTAGTGACAACTGAATATTGTAATAATTTGCCAGAGAGTTGTCCAATATTTTTTTAGTCTTATCGCCAAAAACAAAGTAAGGCTTTCCCCTTTCATCTTTGGCAACATAAAAATCCGAAAGGCAGAGACCTGTAAAACCGGTTCCAAGGGCTTTTGCAAAGGCCTCTTTTGCGGCAAAACGTGCCGCATAGTGACGGCTTGCAGCGCCAAGGTGTGATGCGGCGTCCCCTTCAAAAAGTTCCTTTGAATTAAAAAAGCGGTCAGTCAAATCTGAGTCCAGGGCCCATTTTTCAAAACGGCTTACTTTTGCAATGTCTGTTCCGATTCCGTATATCATTGACTCTCCACGCCGGATTCATCCTGCTCCTGAATTTCTTCTGCCCCATTCTGCAAAAGCTCTTCAGGAGTCTGGGATTCGATTATGTCTTCGATCTTCTGTTCAAATTCCGCATTTGAATCAATCTTTCTAAGTTCAACAGTGGCTTTTAACGGAGGCGCTTCTACAACCTCGTAGGCCTGCGGGAAGGCAGCGGTAATTTTTGCTTCGTAGGAACCGGTCTCTTTGAATTCACTGAAGTCGATATAAAGGGAACTTGAAGGCGGATTATATTTTTCAAGGTCTGCAACCCGGCCCTTAAGGACAAAACTGACATTTATATTCGGCGGATAAACCGAAAATCCATCCGGAACATTTGCATAATAAACGGCGTAATTATCAAAGCGCCTTGTGTAAATCGACGGAACTATGAGAGCCTTTACCGTAAGTTCCTTATTTTCTGCCAGGTGCAGTGTTGAACCGAGGTTATCAGGCTTTACGGTTTTTACAACGTCTGAATTTGCATTTTTAATCGAAACAGCCTGAGTCTGAAGCCTTGTGCAGTTTAAAACCTGTGAACGGGGCCCCTTAACCAGAACTTCATCAGGTTCAACAATTGTTTCTGCAAGTTCATAACCGTGAGCCGGAGTTCCTTTTATCAGGGCAGTAACAGGCACATAGGCGCTGATTTCTTCTTCAACCTTAAGGGATACTTCCTGGGGAGACACGTGAACTTCAAGAGTTTCAAGGAGAAGTGCCTGCTGGGACAAATCAACAAGGACCGGAAGTTTGTAGGTTCCGTCAGAGGCAAGATAATTTAAATCAAGATATGCGCTGACTTCACTTTCCCGTACGGAAGCGATGTCTTCTGTCTTTCCCTTCAGGGTAACACGAACCCTTTTAGGATAATTACCTGCAACGGCAATTCCGTTTTTTGACTGAATTGTAAGCGGCACCGTAAAAGTTTTTGAATCCTGAATGGACAGGGTGTAAAAAACATAGAGACACAGGGCCATTAAAAAACAGGAGGCTTTGACAGGCCAGTTTTCCGTAATTCTGTTAAAAACTTCCTTTATTTTCATCGATCGTATCCTCAATTGTTCTTTCTTTTGCAGTTAAATCCAGAAGTTTTTCCAGCTGGCGCGTAACCTGGGTTGTATTCAGGTCATAATGCAGCCGTGAGTCGTATGCAAGTGAAATTGCACCGGACTCTTCGGAAACCACAAGCACAACAGCGTCGCTGATTTCGCTCAGGCCAAGGGCCGCACGGTGACGTGTTCCGAAGGTCTTTTTGATGTCGTACTGCTCGCTTAAGGGCAAAAAACAGCCCGCACTGATAATCTTTCCGTTTTGAACTATACAGGCCGCATCGTGAAGGGGTGTGTCGTGTCCAAAAATCGTTACCAGAAGGGCCGACGAAAGGTCAGCGTTGATGCGGGTTCCAGTGTCGATAATATCATCAAGCTTTGTGTGGCGTGTAAAAACTACCAGCATACCCCGCTTCATTTTTGAAAGCATTTCTGCCGCAATAATTACTGTATCAACATAAGTATGTTTTGAGCGGTTACCGAAGGTAAACCACTGGCTTTGTCCAAGCTTTAAAAAAACCTTGCGGAGTTCCGGCTGAAAGAGAATGGCAAAACAGATAACCAGACCGGGAGCAAGTTTTCGTAAAACCCACAAAAGCATGTCCAGATGAAAAAGAAGGGCCAGCGCGTATGCCATGGCAACAACGACAGCCGCCTTAATGATCTGCATCGCATTTGTCTTTACAATGATTTCGTATGCCTTATAGATAATAAAAGTCATTACGCCTATATCAATTACAGGCCGGATGAACTCATAAGCTCTAAGAAGGTTATCAAAAGCGTTCACTTTTCTACTCCGTAAAAACTCCGTATTCAATTCCTTCGAGAACACGAAGTGAGTCAACTGCTTCTTTTACATCATGAACACGAATCATGGACGCTCCGTGTAAAACAGCAATTATATCTGCTACTATTGTACCACAAAGTCGGTCTTTTGTTTTGTTATTTGTTAAAAAACCTATAACAGATTTTCTGGAAAGTGCCATTAAAACCGGATATTTCGAACCGCAGAGTTTTCCACAGTTTTTGATTAATTCACAGTTGCCCTTTCCGTCCTTTCCAAAACCGATTCCAGGGTCAAGAATAATTTTATCAGAAGAAATTCCCTGACTCAAAGCAAATTGAATTCTATTCTGCAGGTATTCATCAACTTCCTTAAAAATGTCAGAGTAAGAAGTATTCTGCTGCATTTTGTCAGGTGTACTTCTCTTGTGCATGAGAATCACCGGGACCTTTTCCTGTGCGCAGTATGGAGCAAGTTCAGCATCATCTTCCAGGGCGGCAACATCATTCAAAATGTCGGCCCCTGCTTGACGACATGCCTTAAAGACCCTGGCACTTCTCGTGTCCACAGAAATGGGAATATCACTCACCTTTCTTACAGCCTTAATTACGGGAATAAGTCTTTTTATCTGAACATCTTCGCTCACATAAGATGAGCCGGGTCTTGTAGATTCAGCGCCGATGTCCAGGATGTCGGCACCTTCCCTGATGAGCCTGAGGGCAAGAGACTTTCCGCCGCGGCTTTTTTTCCAGAAAGAATCAGGAGTTACGTTTACAATGCCCATAACAAAGGCTCTGTGATTTGTGGTAATTGTGCGGTCAGAAAGTTTTAGTTCAATCATTTTTTATAAAGTAAAGCCAGGGCCTTTTCGGCAAGGCTTCTAGAGTCCATTTTACAGTCTTCAAGAATCTGCGTGCGGCTTCCCTGGGCAAGAAATTTCTGGGGGAATGCACAGATTTCAAAATTATTATATGAGTTTTTAAGAAGATAATCACCTGCACTCAGGCTTATTCCACCTTCTTTAACTCCGTCTTCGGCAAAAATTACGGCATCATATTCTTTTGCAATATTATAAAAATATTCAAAATCAAATGGTTTTATAAACCTGATTGAATAAATATCTGCCTTTACACCTTCCATGAGAAGTGAACGGCATGCCTGAAGCGTTTCTGCAAGGAGGCCTCCGGTGCAGGCAAAGAGAACTTTTCTGGAAGACTTGGCCTTTTCATCTTCAGTTTCCAGGTTTCTGTCAAACTGAACTGAAAGGCTTGGAGCAAAATCCTCCGAATTAACAAAAATTCCCTTTCCTTCTTCCACAGGCGCGCTGAAAGGTTCAAGTTCTGAAGGACAGGTTGACTTTGGATAGCGGATTACAACAGGTTTGCCGGCATTTACAGCCCAGGTCAATGACAATTCAAGATCTCTGGCAGTTGCGGGAGAAAGAATTGTAAGGTTTGGAACCGGGCGCAAGAGAGCGATATCAAAAATTCCCTGGTGGGTTTCTCCGTCATTTGGAACGGCACCGCTTCTGTCCAGGCAGATTACGGCTCCAAAATGGGAAATGGCAATATCGTGAATTATCTGGTCCACCGCCCTCTGTATAAAAGTTGAATAAATTGCGACAACAGGTGTCATTCCTCCGGCCGCAAGGCCTGCAGCAAAACTTACCGCGTGTTCTTCGGCGATTCCCACATCGTAAAAGCGCTCCGGATATTTGCGGGCAAATGCGTCGAGCCCCGTTCCCTTGGCCATTGCGGCAGTGATTGCAGCAATTTTTTTATTCTCCGAGGCAAGTTTTACCATTGTCTGGCTGAAAATCTGGGTAAAACTCAAATTGTCAAATTTTTCCACCTTACCGTCACTGATTAAAAAAGGTCCGATTCCGTGGAAGGTTGCAGGGTCATTTTCTGCCGGCGAATAGCCCTTTCCTTTTTTTGTAATTACATGAATTACAACAGGTCCGGTAAGTTTTTTTGCCTGCATAAACACTTTTTCCATTTCCCTTATGTTGTGTCCGTCCAGGGGGCCCACATATTCAAAACCCAGGTCAGAAAAAAGATTGTTTGAAAGGAGAAGACCTTTTAAGGCCCTCTTGAACCTGTAGATTACCTTTCCCAGATGCCTGTCTGAGTTTGGAAGCTTACCTACAAAGTAATTCAGTTTATTTCTGAAGTGCTGGTAAAACAGCGACATTGATAATTTACTGAGATAATTTGAAATTGAACCTGTATTTTCGCTGATGGACATTTTATTGTCATTCAATACGACAATTAAGTTTTTGCCCAGCTGCCCGGCATGGTTCATCGCTTCAAGGGCCATTCCCCCCGTGAGGGCGCCGTCTCCAATTACGGCAACAACTTTTCCGTCTTTGCCCGTATTCTGCCAGGCTGCAAGAAGACCAATTCCCTGGGAAATCGAAGTTGAACTGTGTCCGTTATCAAAAAAATCGTGGGGACTTTCTACGCGTCGTGTAAAACCGCTGATTCCGCCATGCTGACGGAGCGTGTCAAACTGATTGTAACGGCCGGTAAAGATTTTATGGGCATAGCACTGATGGCTTACATCAAAGATTATCGCGTCATCAGGTGAATTAAAAACCCTGTGAAGTGCAATGGTTAATTCTACAACACCAAGGTTTGAAGCTAAATGGCCGCCGTTTCTGCCAACAACTTCTATAATTTTTTTGCGGATTTCTTCGGCAAGGAGAGGCAGTTTATTTCTGGGAATTTTCTTTAAATCTTCAGGAGATTGAATTTGAGATAGCAAAAATCAGGGCCTCCACCTCTGCACACGTACATGAAAAAAAAGACCGCAAGAGTTAAAAAACTTCCGCGGTCTTTGTCGTGGGCATATATTAAAATACCTGTAAGAAACAGATATTACTTACTCTTATGCCGATTGCGTCTAAGCATCTTCTTGCGCTTATGTGTGGCCATCTTCTGGCGCTTTCTTTTCTTACCACAAGGCATTATGGGCACTCCTTAGTCAAAAATCTTGTATTAATTATATCGATTCAAAGTCTTTCGTCAAGACTTCGGAAAGGAATAAATTACTGTTTTTCGATACGATACTGAACCTGTTCAGTAAAAAGCTGTCTTGCTGCAAGAGATACAACCTTACCATCGTTCTGTTCGATACTTGGATCTTTAATCATTGACATCTGATAAGCACGGTGGCTGGCAGCAACAGTAATTTCGTAAACATTGCCTGTGAATTTTACAAGCTGTTCCAAAGGAAAAATCATGAATTTGTCTCCCTAAAATGAATACAAAATATTTTATTAAAAGCACAACTTGTTGTCAACACTGAATAACGTGTATAATTCAATTATGCGTAATTTATCGGTTCCCGCAGTGATTTTATCAGTAAAACAGTCAGGAGAAAATAACCGCACGATCACCCTCCTGACACCATCCGACGGAATCATTTACGCTACCCTTTTCGGAGGTCCAAAAAGCAAGTTACGCTCCCTCGCAAGTCAGTTCAACAGCGGTGTTGCCTACCTTTATCAGGACGAAGTAAAAAATTCCCGGAAAATCACGGACTTTGACGTAAAAAAATATCATCCCAGCTTTAACGAAAATCTTTTCAAAACCTATGCGGCTTCCTTTGCAGCAGAAATCATAATCAAAACACGGTGTGCCGGAAGCCCGGACAAGGCCTTTTATTATTATAACGGCCTGATAGACGGCATGGAATTAAGTTCAGAAAATGACAGCAGGCTGGGTCTTATCCGCTTTTTATGGCGCTACATGGAACTTCTGGGAGTCCGTCCTGACACCTCATGCTGCTGCAAATGCGGACAATCTTTTTTAACTGGCAAAATCACCGGCGATGCAGTAGAATATATAGCATCATACAGCGAAATCGACAACGGTTTTTTGTGCACAGATTGTATGGCATTAAAAAACCAGAGATTCATTCTGTCAAAACATGCAGTAACCTACCTTCAGGCAACGGCAGTTCTGACACCAAAAGAAGTACGCCAGATTCAGATTGACGGGCGCACCCTGACTGAATTAAAAGATTTCTGCTACAGCCTGATCCAGAACGCCTGTGATTCAAAACTTCTGTCACTGCAATCCGGATTATCAATTTTGTAAATACAATTCCCCGTCAGAGACGGGACTATTGGGAGGAATACCATGAGAGCAACCGATATTATAATGAAAAAACGCGGCACAAACGCCCGGGACAAAGACGGCAAAAAATTTATCGCCACAAAGACAGAACTATCACCGGAAGAAATTAAATTTATCATCGACGGTTATACAAACGGCAAAATTCCTGATTATCAGATGAGTTCATTTCTGATGGCCGTTTATTTTAACGGAATGACTTTTGAAGAAACAGGAGTGCTCACAGACTGCATGCTGCACTCAGGCGATGTAATTGAACTTCACGGAATGGAAAAAGACGGTCTTACCGGACCTTTTATCGATAAACACTCAACCGGCGGTGTGGGAGACAAGATTTCCCTTCCCCTTGCACCGATTGTTGCATGCTGCGGTGTTCAGGACCCGATGATGAGCGGACGCGCTCTCGGTCACACAGGCGGCACCCTGGACAAACTGGAATCCATCGAAGGCTACAATGTCAACCTGAGTCCGGAGAAATTCCGCAAAGGAATTGCAAAAGACGGCTTTGCCATGATGGGCCAGACTCCTGCAATCGCTCCCGCAGACAAAAAAATGTACGCTCTGCGGGACGTTACAGCCACAGTTGAATCAGTTCCCCTTATTACCTCTTCAATTCTTTCAAAAAAGGTTGCAGAAGGAGCTGACGGCCTTGTATTTGACGTAAAATGCGGTTCAGGGGCGTTTATGAAAAATGAACAGGACGCAGAAGAACTTGCCAGCTTCCTGGTAAAAACCGCACAGGCAATGGGCAAAAAAGCAGTTGCCCTGATTACACGAATGAGCACACCTCTGGGCAAAATGGTGGGAAACTTCCTGGAAATTGAAGAAACAATCCAGTGTCTCCAGGGAAAAGGTCCGGAAGATGTTATGGAACTTACCTACGCCCTGGGCGCCGAAATGATAATGCTTGCAGGAAAGGCAGATTCAAAAGAAGAAGCCTTGAAAATGGAAAAGGAAGCAGTTTCTTCAGGAAAAGCCCTCCAGAAATTCCTTGACAATGTAAAGACACAGGGCGGAAATCCTGAACTTTTGATGAGCCAGGTGGGAAAGCGCCGTTCAAAATTCCACACGACTGTTGTGGCAGAAGAAGACGGCTACCTTACCCTGGAAGCATATAAAACCGGAATTGCAGGCGTTTACCTGGGTGTGGGCCGCAACAAGAGCGATGATCCTGTTTACCCAGACGCAGGCTTTATCGTTCATAAAAAGACAGGCGACGCCGTTAAAAAAGGCGACCTGATTCTGGATGTTTACGGAAAGGATGAAGAGTCCCTTAAAAGCGCAGTAAAAATCATTCAGGAAGAAGCGGTTTCTTATTCAAAAACTGCAATGGAAAAGCAGCCTTTAATCGTAAAGGAAATCCGCTAGTATGAAAAAATATATAAAAAAAGAAGTCTCAAAGGACCTTGCCGTTCAATTACACGACAGGTACGGAGTAGATCCTTTGACCGCGTCCATTTTAATCAGGCGCGGAGTCACGGAAGGCAAAGACATTCTGTACTATCTTGAAGACGACAGGCGTTTTTTACACAACCCCTTTGAATTTACATATATCGAAGACGCAGTTGACCGTATTCTGCAGGCAGCAGAAGAAGGCGAAATTGTAATGATTTTCGGAGACCGGGATGTTGACGGAATTACAAGTACAACAATTTTGTGTCAGCAGCTGCGCTCAATGGGTCTTGAAGTTGAATGCCGCCTTCCCTCTGGAACAGACGGTTACGGACTTTCAATTGAAGCAGTTGATGATTTTTACAAAAAAAACGGAACCCTGATTATTACCGTAGACTGCGGAATTTCCAATAATGCAGAAATTGCACACGCGGCAGAACTGGGCATGGATGTTATCGTTCTGGACCACCACAATCCGCCGGAAGTTCTTCCAAGCCCGGCTATCATCGTAAATCCAAAATGCCCGGACAGCGGCTACCCTTTTGCAGATATCTCAGGCTGTGCTGTGGTATTTAAAACTGTTTCGGCTCTCCGTTTTGCGCAAAGTGATTTGTACAAACAGGAAATCTGTCTCCTTTCCGCAAAGACGGTAGAAGACAAAATCCAGATTGACTGCCTTAAAGTCCAGAATCTGGTAAAAAAAGAATCAATTTCCGAGACAATTGTTCCAGGAACGGTCAGAATCTCGGACACAAAACTCTTTAACTTTCTCCAGGGACAGCAGATTTTTGTCTGGGATGCAGAAGAAACATCAGCACTTTTAAAGCAGGCCTTTGGTCCGGCAGTTGAATTCAACATGTTTGATATCGGATCTCAAATCCAGCAGGACATTCCCCAGACCCGGGGATTGAATTTAACACAGCTCAGCAAACATTCAAAAATTGCAAAATACGATTCGTCCCAGGCAACGGAAATGGGCGGATTTTTCAACATCTTTGTTACCTACATCAAACGCCGGCTTGCAAAACAGTTTCCGCAGAATGCAAAAATCGAAGAAGAAGAACTCCAGCTTGCAGCCCTCGCAGCCCTTGCAGACATCATGCCCCTCAGGGATGAAAACCGTATAATCGTAAAACAGGGAATCCGTTCAATTAATGAGGGACACTCCCGCAAGGGTCTGACCGAACTTTTGTCAAAACTCCGACTTCTCGGTCAGCCTGTAAACAGCACAAAACTTTCATGGAACGTTGTCCCCGTGTTGAATGCAACCGGCCGCCTGGGCACACCGGAACTTGCACTCCAGCTTTTGATGGAAGAAGATGCCCATAAACGGGACGAACTTGCAGGCAGGGTAATTGAATGCAACAACAAACGCCGGGAACTTGGCACGGAAGCATGGAACATCGGCATAAAAACCGCAGAACAGAGCATCGCTCACTTTGGCGGAAAGCTCTGCGTAATCATTGACCCTCAGATTAACCGCGGCGTTTCAGGAATTCTTGCGGGAAGGCT
>DLYJ01000170.1 GCA_003447785.1 Treponema sp. | reverse complement strand
TAAGAATTCAATTCCAATATGGACCTCAATACGTGAACTCGAACAAGCTTCATATCTTTTGGAAAAAGAAGATATTACTGTTGAAGAAGAAAAGAAAAAAATACAAATGCTGATTCAACCAGGCTCTTCGTTAGGTGGAGCACGCCCAAAGGCAACCGTACAGGCTCCTGATGGCAGTTTATGGATTGCAAAATTTCCATCAAGACATGATGAATTTGATTCCGGTGCCTGGGAAATGGTAACACATGAATTAGCGACCTTATGCGGATTGAATGTTCCTGAAGCTAAATGTGAAAAATTTTCTAAAAACGGAAGTACATTTCTTATTAAGAGATTTGACAGAACATCAGAAAATAAACGCATTCATTTTATTTCTGCAATGACGACCCTTGGTAAAATAGACGGAAATAATGCTCAGGATGGGACAAGCTATCTGGATATAGTTCAGTGCATACAGCAGCAAGGTTCAAAGCCAAAAGAAGACCTGCTTGAACTGTGGAAAAGAATTGTGTTCAGTATTGCTGTTACGAATACGGATGATCACTTAAGAAATCACGGATTTTTGTTTGATCAGAAGGGATTAAGACTTTCTCCTATGTATGATGTAAATCCAAATCCGGATGGAGTTGGATTGACTCTGAACATTGATGATATAGATAATTCCCTGAATTTTGATGTAGCAATTAATGTAGCGAAATATTTTGAGATAAAAAAGGATGAAGCTGCAAAAATTGCAGATGATATAAAGCAGAATATAAGGCAATGGGAGTCAGTTGCAGAAAAAGTCGGGATTTCTCGTTCCAATATGATGCGAATGGAGAATTGCTTTAAGTTTTAATGAATTGTGCTTCCAGTTCGTGACAGATAGTCACCGTCCCTGGCGCCTTATCCTCGCACCTGCTCGGCGCTCATTCCGGTTCAAGTCCTCATTTGAGCAAAAAAAAACACTCCCTGTGGGAGTGTTTTAAGTAGGGGCGATAGGACTTGAACCTATGACATACGGAATATGAGTCCGGTGTTCTACCAGCTGGACTACGCCCCCATAAGGTTTTTAAAATTTATCAAAATCGGCTTTTGCTGTCAAGCCCTTAAAGGCTTAAAAGTTAAAAAATTATACAGATTTTTAGCGGAATTTTGCGTTTGGAATGAACTGCTTTGCGTGGGCCACCAGTTCTTCGATTTCAGCATCGGTGTAGGGAGGAAGATTATTCAAAAGGGGATCCAGACAGTTTTCGTTGATAAACTGGGCAAAGTACCAGTCTGCATCTTTCGGAATATAATTTGACAGTTCAGTGATTTCGTGTTTTGTAACAAGTGTCGGTACCAAAACCGTCCTGAATTCATATGAATCTTTCGGGTATTCCTTTATGATTTGAATTGAATGAATCAGTGCTTCCCTGTATTCGAGGGCGGTCATTTTGCAACCCTTCGGGTTGAATTCCACATAACGGTCAAAGGAAGTTTTTAAGTCCATGGCGATAAAATCAGGTTTTGTCGCCGGGTCTTTAATAATAAATGACAGCTGGCCCGGATTTGTGCCGTTTGTGTCCAGTTTGATTTTGTAACCCAGTTCTTTTGCGGCCCTGATTAAGTCGGGTAAATCAGGATTTAACAGGGCTTCGCCGCCGGAGATTACAAAACCTGAAAGTACGTTCTTTCGCTTTTTGAGGTGTTCAATTACCTGGTCAAAGGTAACAAAATCCTCTTCATCTTTGCCCATTACAAGAGAATGGTTATAGCAGTACGGGCAGCGCAGGTTACAGCCTTTAAGAAAAACTGTAGCACAGACTCTGCCCGGAAAGTCTACAAGAGAAGTCTTTACAAGGGCGCCGATTTTTTTCTGCGACATTTTATGCTACTACTTTCTGAACTTCCAGAACTGCTTTGATTTCTTCTACTGTGTGTCCGCGGCCTGTTTCATTGCCGTCTGCATCGTAGAAGATTACTGTAGGAGCTGAGAAAACACCCTTGGAAGCGGCCTGGCGGAGACCTTCGTCTGTGTCAACGTCAATAACGGTTCCTTCCAGAGTAACGTTTGCCATATAATTTTTTACAGGAGGACAGTTAGGGCATGTTTTGCGCATAAACAATTCGTAATGTGCTGCCGATTCTGTGCTTACAGCCTGTGGAGCAACAAGGGCGTCGCTTGTTTTGTGACCCAGTGCTGTTGCGTTCTGTCCCCGGGAATCTGCGTACGCTCCGTCGTATTCAAAAAGACGGCGTTCGTTGAATTCTGCGCGTTTACCCTTGTTCCAGTTGCGTACTGAACGATAGTAGCCTACGATTCTTGCGTAAACTTCTGTTTCTGTTCCGTGCAAATCTGCAAGCTCGGCTTTTGCCTGTGCAAGTTCCTGGTCAATCTGTTCGATTGTTTTTGTAACTTTCATATTTTTTCTCCCACTTTTTGGTGTAATTATTTTTTTGTAAGCTCTGCCTTTTCGGCTTCAAGTTGAGCAATTTTCTGTTTCAGCTGTTTTTCTTTTTCTGCCTTACACTTTGGACATTCAAAATGTTCTCCGGCGATGTAGCCGTGAATTGGACAGATTGAATATGTAGGGCTGATTGTCAAATATGGAATTCTGTAATTTTCGAATATTGATTTGACTAAATCGCGGCAGCTCTTCCAGTCCTTGATCTTTTCGCCCATAAATGTGTGGAATA
>DLYJ01000158.1 GCA_003447785.1 Treponema sp. | reverse complement strand
CATTTATGGTCACAGTCCGGCTTACAGACAGGGGTTAAAACTTCCTGTTCGTTTCTGTCCCATTCCCGCTTATAAAAAGTTTTAGAAGGTCCAAGGCTTACGCTGTCCCACGGCAAAACTTCGTCCTTGCTGCGCTCCCGCAGGATTTCATTTTTAACATCGTATGGAGCTTCTGCAAAGGCTTCTTCCCAGAGGGGGATGTTCTGTCTTAAATGGTCTTCCCAGGCGTCAAGACGGCAGCCTTTTTTATAGGCATTGTAAATTACCATTCCCGCGCGCTCATCTCCGCGGCTCATAAGGCCTTCAATAAAGCTTGTGGCAATATCATGGGTTCCTACCCTGAACTTTCCTTTTGGAAGGTTTTCCCGGATGTATCTGAGTTTTCTGTCTGATTCTTCAGGGCTTATCTGGCGCACCCACTGATATGCAGTATGGGGTTTTGGAATAAAGGTTCCCACATTAACATGGCACTGTATCTTTGTGCGCTCCTGAATATCCTTTAAAAATTCAACTATAACCTTTTCTTCTGTCTTTTCTTCCGTTTCAGAAAATGGAAGGCCAACCATAAAATAAAATTTTGCCTTGTTCCAGCCGCGCTTTTTGGCCTCTTCAATGAGTTCAACAAGGTGGGCTGTGTACACTTCCTTGTTAAGGCGCAGCTGCCATGCTTCGTCCGGAGTTTCAATTGCAAAGGTTAAGCCTGATTTACGCACTTCGCCAAGTTCTTCAAGAATGGGAAGAGTAAAACTGTTTACCTTAAGGGAAGGCAGCTGAAAACTCACGTTTTGAATTTTAAAAATTGAATTCAATTCGTTCAGAAGACCGCCCACATCAGGATAATCTGCGCTTGAAAGGCTGGTAAGGCTTATTTCCCGGAAGCCGGCCTCGTTTACAAGACGCCTGCAGTAATCGATTATTTTCTTTTTTGAACGTGCCCTCTGAGGCCTGTAATAAACTCCTGCGTGACAGAAACGGCAGCCGTTGGGACAGCCGCGCATGATTTCTACGACACCATGATCCTGAACCGTTCTGATATTTGGTAGGGGGTAAAAAGCATCTAGCATCGGTTCACTCTCAAACCCCTCCCAGACCGCTCTGAACGCCTTGGAATGGCCCGTTTTCTCTACAGACATATTGGATGTCCACACATTCGGACAACGGGCAAATTCGGCCAGTAATTCGTCTCTGGAAGCTCCGGCTTTTTTCATCTGGGAAAGTTTTTCAATAATCTCAAACATGCCGCCCTCAGCTTCGCCGATAAATACTGCGTCAAAAAATGCGCTGAAAGGAGCCGGGTTTGTAGCCCCTACTCCCCCTGCAAATACAATCGGGTCATCAGGCCCCCTGTCCTTTTTTAAAAGGGGAACGTTTCCAAGATCAAGCACGCTCAAAACGCCTGTAATTCCAAGTTCATAACCGACACTAAAACCAATCATATCAACCTGGTTGAGAGGCATTCCGGTTTCCAAAGTGTACAAAGGTGTTTCTGTCTTTTTTAATAATTCTTCAAAATCCTGTTCAGGGCAGAAAACGCGTTCACAGCGGATGTTTGATTTTTTGTTAAGTCCCTGATAAATAATTTTGATGGCCTGGTTACTCATACCGATTGTATAAGTGTCAGGAAAGGCCATGGCAAAATTGAATAAACCGTCGTTTTCCCTGTGGGGTTTTACTATTGAACCGATTTCGCCGCCAGTATAGGTAGAGGGATTTTGAACTGAAATCAGGGAAGAACCAAAACGTTCAATGGGGTTAATAAGATTCATAAACTATTTATTAATTCTAAAGTTCGTAACGATGACTGTTAATGCTCATTACAAGACCGACGCAGAGCATTGCAGTCCACAAAGAAGATCCGCCGTAAGACAAAAACAGCAGCGGAATACCTGTAATCGGCATAATTCCCATAACCATTCCTACGTTTACAATAAAGTGGAAGAAGAACATGGCAAGAATTCCCGATCCGATATAAAAACCAAAGTTTGTAGAAGCATTACGGGTAATATAAATAATGCGGCTTAAAATTCCAAAATACAGGGCGTAAACAATCATACAGCCGACAAAACCAAACTCTTCGGCAAGGATACTGAAGATAAAGTCAGTAGACTGCTGGGGAAGGAACCGGTAATGAGACTGGGTTCCCTGCAAGAATCCGTGACCAAACATATTTCCCGAACCGATGGCGATTTTTGACTGAATGATGTTCCAGCCGGCCCCCCGCGGGTCGCTGTTCGGGTCGATAAATACGATAAGTCGTTTAATCTGATAATCCTTTAATACCTTGCCAAAAACATTTGCAAGAATAAAGGCACCTGTCAGTATGGCAAAAAGGTATGCAATCCAGTAAAAGTATTTGTTTCCGGGAAAGAAGTACTTGCCGAGAAAACCGATTACACAGATTGCAGCCGAAGCGACAATTACAATCAGGTTCAATTTTGCATTAGTAAGAATCGCAATTGCCCGGTAAGTTGAATGGGCAATTTCGCTCTGGTAAATCGGAAGAACCGCAAAGAAAATCGTGAGGGCTCCGCCAGCAAAAATAAACATAATGAAGCGTAGGGGGATTCCTGCGACAAAACACATTACGAGAAAAATCGGAAGATAAACACTGGAAGTACCAAGGTCAGGCTGTAGGAGAATCAATCCCATGGGCACAAGAAGAATTCCAAGACAGGTTATAAAGCGTTTTGTGGGATTTTCCCGCTGTGAGCGTTCAAGATAATTTGCTAAAAACAAAATATAAATGATTTTGCAGAACTCAGAAGGCTGGATACCAAAACCGCCGATACCAATCCATGAGCGCGCACCGTTTACATAGCGTCCGAAAAGTTTTGTGTATAAAAGAATTACAACCAGAAAAATGAATGCAGGGGCCGCATACCGGGAAAGACGCCTGTAATCCATCAGGGTCATTACGACCATTAAAAACAGTCCGATTCCTGCCCATACAATCTGTTTTACGTATTCGTTGGAAACGAGGATGCCTTCAGAGTTGATTCCTGAAGAATAAATGAACATTATGCCAAGTGTTACAAGAACCGTTACGCAGAGAATTAAAAAATAATCGAATGATTTAAAAAACTTTGTATTCACCCTATTCCTGCCTTGTCCTTGATTTATTCAGATACTTGAATCCAAGTTCATCGATTGCCTGATCATAGTTCTCATTGGCAAGAATTCCCTGGAATATAATGTTTGTTGCGTACGGAGCCCACCATTCCCAGTCGTTTACCGCTTCTACGAGAACTACAACAACGTACTGTTCTTCAACAGGAGCGTCATAAGGACCGTAGGCTGCCATCCATGAGTGCCAATGTCCCTTTGCAACACCGTTAACTTCGGCCGTTCCGGTTTTGCCCGCAAGCTTGAATCTCTTGTTGTTCATCGGGTAAATTGCCGTACCGTCAGTAATTACGTAACGCAAATCCCGCTGAACTTCCCGCCATATTGCCTGGTCGATGTTTGATTCATGAAGAATACGCGGTTCAATTTCTTCGATTACTTCATTTGACTGACCGTCACGGATTTCCTTCAAGAGATGGGGACGATAAATTTTACCGCTGTTACAAACCATGGCAATCATGTTTGCAACGTGCATCGGTGTAACAAGGGTATATCCCTGTCCGATGGACATATTCATTGT